>JAIRME010000020.1 GCA_031258945.1 Mycoplasmataceae bacterium
ATAAACTCTTTTGCACAAATCATTAAATCATTTTGTAATGTACTGGTCTCACTAAAATGATTAGATTGAGCTAATGCATATTTGAATCCTTTTAATACATTTGAACCGTAGTCACCGTCGCCAACTGCTGCATCCAATTTATTTAACTTAGCTTCGTTAAGAATTAAGTCATTTGTGATTATTTCAAGATATTTTTTAATAAGCATAATCTCTTATTATAGAAAGTTTCAAGGAGAAAATAGAACATACTATAATTTGGCCCAAATGAGCAATTATTCATCTGCTACGAAAAGGCAAAAAAAACTCTTTTCGGATAAAAATATTTGAGTTTCTGTACTAATTGTATCTATCCCCGCTCTTATATTAGGTTTTATGGCTGGATTATTTGCTTTTTGTGATCAACTAATGATGGTGAAATTAATTCCTAATTTTTTACCTATTGATAAAGTATTTAGTAATTACGAAGCATATGTAAAAATATGAAATGATAGTCAACACCAAAACCTTTTGATGGATCCTAATGGTTCAATCGCTTCCATTATTAGAACAGCTGTAGCTTATAGTGCCCCAATAACTGTTTTTATTAATGCTGCTGCTTTATTATTAGGCAATGGAACAGCAATTAACTATTCCAAATATAATGGGGCTAAAAATTTACCAATGGCTGAAAAAACTTGGACACAAGGTTTTTATGGTAATTTACTTTTAAGTATTGTAATTACACTTTTATGTTGTGGGTTTTGTTCTGCATTAATTTCTTTGGAACAAGGAGCAGGATTAAATGATCAATTGAGTGATATTAGTAAAAATTATCCAGTTGGTACAATCCAATATAAAACTATCGAAACTTTTTATACAGAATATTACAATAAAGTTAGGCAATTTGCTTCTCAATACATTTACATAATGGGAATTGGGAGCATCTTTGCTTTATACTCACAGTTTATCTCGTTATTAGTGATAGCTGAAGGAAGACAAACTATTGTTGTGGTAGCATCTATCTTGTGTAATGGTATTAATATTTTATTGGATTGAATATTAATTAAATATGGTCATTTAACAATGATGGGTGGAGCAATCGCGACAGATATCGGATGATTATTGAACACATTGATTTGTTTTAGTTACATCATTTATCTAGGTTCACGTAATGATACGAATTTACATATGAAAGCATTGCGTAAAATTAATTTTAAAATTCGTGATTATTCAGAATTATTCGCACTAGGGTTGCCATCTTTTGTGAGAAATGTTTCAATGGCTATAGCTACAACTGTGCAAGTAGCACTATTAGTGGCGGTAGTTAATTCTGCTAGTTCTCCTACCGCCAATATTAGTGAATATCAAAGTGTTTATGGTGCTGTAAATGCTATTGCAAATTTATTTTGAACAGCTTTATTTGGAATAATTAATGGAGCACGGATTATTTGTTCATATAACTATGGTGCACGTAACTTTAAGCGAGTACGAGGGTCATATTGAGTTTTAATTATTTTTGCATTAGTTTATACAATCATTAGTTTTAGTATTGTGTGTTTTGGCATTAACAGCTTTATGCTAGGTTTATTTGATGTCAATAGCAATAATATAAGTCAACTTAATTTAGCTAACTACATATTAAAGATTTCGATTATTCAAATGGCAATTACTGCGATCGGCATTGGGGGAATGATGATTTTCCAAGCTACTGGAAGATGATGAAGAGCAGCTATTGCCGGTATTATGCAGGGAATTATTTATTGCATTCCTTTGAGTTTCATTATTCAATATTGAGCGATGCAAATCCATAGTGTCAATTTATTTTTATGATGCCCTTTTATCATAGTTTGTTGTTCAGCTTTAACAGTCCTGATTTGAAGTATTATTTATATTCATCATCATTTTCTTGATAAACATGTTAAATTTGCGCCAAGTTTACATAATGTTAAGAGCGTTGAACAAGAAGAAAAACTTTTAAAACATCAAGTAGATTAAATTCAATTAACATGGTTAATTGTTTTCCCACAAAATTAATTTGTTGGAAAAAATGTGGTAAAAATTTGACATTGAGATTTTTTGGTGGTATACATTAATTGTTATATTCTAAATTTAAGGAGAATTATGTCTTGTAAAGTAACATACTTATCACCATCTGATAAAGTTTGCCCTATTTGTGGGTCGCACAATATTCAATCAATTAGTAGGGTAACCGGTTATTTATCGTTGGATGAAAGATTTGGGCCAGGCAAAATTGAAGAACGCGCTGTTCGTGTTGATCATAATAGTAAACACTGTAATAACTATTAAAAAAATAATTAAAAAATAAATACCAGTTTGTTGCTTGTTAATTTAGTAATGGTATTTATTTTTTATGTTTTAAACGACACTGTTTAATTTGGCTAATAGTTAATGAACTAAAACCAAATATTCCTATCGCAGCTGGGAAATAACTAGATCAACATCTTCAAATCATAATGGAGTTATCAATTAAATGCTTGGTATCATCGTTTTCAGGCAATCCACCAATTTTGGAAGACATTAATTCTTGCATAATTCACTCAATTGATAATTCTCCACCTGGCAATGGGACAAAACGATTAGCCGTAGTAGTAACATTAGCAATATTAAAAATTCTAAGTCAATTGCTAGTATTGATATTAAATGGATTAGCATTTCAACCTGACATATACTGTAAAGATAGAATGATTGTAAAATATAAATAAATTTCATTAATCATGACAATCAATAAAGTGATTATGGTTGTATTTCAAAGTTTGAGAATAGAAAGAAATTCTTTTTGTAATTTTGCTTCTATTACATAAGTTTGATAAGTTTGTTGTTTTGTATGGTAAGAAAGTTTTAATATTTTTTTAGTACGATTGAATATTTGTGCAATTCAATAATGAAGTTTACGTGAAAAGCCTGTAATTAACATAAAAGCTAGGGCAATAAAATTAACACTTATGCCAATTAACATTAAGATAAAAACAATTAAGCCGCCATTAACATCATTCGCTTGACTACCAAATAAGTATGATCATTTTGTAATAATTCAAATTAAAGAAGGTAGAGTAATCAACAATTGAGATATTTCTCATAATAAATCATTGCAAACCGTTAATGCAGATGCTTTAGAAGTACTAATACCATGAGTCTTCAATCAAAATATGGTGTAAGGATCAGTAATAAAATTAGCAGGTGTGACAGCTGTTAAGAATGAAATAGTGGTAGCGTACATCAATTTATCTCAAAATTTAATGTGATACCCTAATTGTTTCATCTTAATAGTGATAGTTATGGCACGACAAAAAAAAGTTCACGGAATAAATAAAATTAATAGGATAAATCAAAACCAACCCAGATGATATGACAAGCCTTGACCGAATTGCGCTAATAATTCACCCCAACGAATTCTTAATATAAAAAACAAAGTTAAGACTATTAGAATAATAGACAGTAAAAAAGTTAACAAAATAATAATTGCATTGCGTTTAGAAAAAAAGTTTTTATTACTCTGCGAATCAATATCGCGTTCACCTAACATATTATTCACAAGCAAGATTATAAATCTTTGCAATACTAATTAAATAGTAGTTTAAAATACTTAGATATGATTAGTACTAAAATTACTAAAGCAGTTATTCCTGCCGCAGGACTAGGTTCTCGTTTTTTACCTGTCACCAAATCTATTCCTAAAGAAATGATCCCTATTTTGGATACACCAACAATTGATTTAATTGTGCAAGAAGCAATACAAAGCGGAATTACAGACATCTTAATTATTGTATCTTTTACTAAATATGCTATTCGTAATTTTTATCGACGAAATGTAAAACTAGAGAAATCATTGATGAAAAAAGGTAAACAAGAACTATATAAAAAAATTAGTAAGATAGGTGAAGGAGCAAAAATTAGATTTAAATTTCAAGTGTCGCCAAAAGGATTAGGTCATGCTATTTTTTTAGCTCGTTCATTTGTTAAAAATCAACCATTTGCTGTGCTATTAGGTGACGATGTTATTTTAAAGAATAATTTTAATACATTACCAGCGATTAAACAATTGATAGATGTTTATGAAAAATATCATAAATCTGTCATTGGAGTGAAAAACGTTGATAAAAATGAAGTAAATAAGTATGGAATCGTAGCTTATAAACAATATCTTGATAAAAACAATAAATTATGTGAAATTAATAGTATGGTTGAAAAACCAGCAATTGACCAAGCTCCGAGTACCTTAGCGATTACAGGTAGATATATTTTAACACCGGAAATTTTTAAGCATTTAGCTGAACAAAAAATTGGAATAGGCGGAGAAATTCAATTAACTGATGCCATTTTGAATTTATTAAACGATCAAAAAGTATATGCCTTGAATTATGAAGGGATTCGTTATGATATTGGTTCAAAAAGTGGGTTAGTCAAAGCTACAATTGATTTTGCTTTAAAGGACCCACAAATGTACAACGCAATATCAAAACATATTTTAGAAGTGGTTAAACAACTAAAGAAATAATATTGTTTATTTTTTAATATTGAGAACTTGGTTACCGGTAATATACGATAAACCTATAACATCGTCTTTACTAGCACCACGACTCAAATCGTTCACTGGCAAAGCTAAACCAATTAAAATAGGACCAATTGCATTATATTTGCCCATACGTTGAGCAATTTTATAACCGATGTTACCGGCATCAATGTTGGGGAAAATAAATGTATTAGCTGTTTTGGTTCAATTAATACCTTTGGCTTTTTTTTGCATTACTGTTGGAACAAAAGCAGTATCAAACTGAATTTCACCAAAAATCTGAATATTTTTATTTTTTAATTCTTCATCATTTCTAATTAACTCATATGCTGTTTTTACCTTATCAACAGATTCACCAGTGCCGCTACCAGTAGTAGAATAACTTAACATAGCAGTATGTACATCATTAATACCAACAGTATTGCGAGCAAATAGAGAAATCATTTTAGCAATGTTAGCTAATTCTTCGTTAGTTGGATATAGGTTGATGGCACAATCTCCAAAAACATACAATTCATCATTTTTTTCCATAATAAAAGCACTGGTTACTAATTTAGCATCGGGAGCAGTTTTAATAATTTGTAAAGCAGGTTTCAAAGTATCCTTAGTAGTGTAATCAATTCCGCAAATTTCTCCATCAGCATCATTGGCTTTTACAATTAAAGTGGCTAAATAATTAGGCTGTTTAACTAGTTGTTCAGCTTGTGGCATGGTCATACCCTTAGCTTTTCTCAATTCAAAGAGTAAATTAGCATATTTTGATAAATCAGTTTGATCAATAATGATGTAAGGTAAATTAAAGTTATCAGGAATTTCATCTTTTGTGTGGAAGATTAAAAGAGGTTTAATAGTATCATTACTATTAACCTCTGTTGCTGCTAGTTGAATATTACGATTCCAACCTTCCGCGTAAACAATTCTTGGTTTAGTAGGACTATTAATTAATTTTTGCTTAATTGTTTCAATGATACTCATGATACGCTCCAAATAACTAAAACATTATAAACTTTATTTATTCAATAATTATCCTCATAATATTTTTAACAAATTGAGTCGGAGATTTATGCTCATAAAGTATTTGATATACTTCATTTAGTATAGGTAAATTAATTTTTCTACTATTGATTACATGGGAAATTACTTTAGCAGCGTAATAGCCTTCTACTGTTTTTTTATTTAATTTTAAAGCTCTGTTAACCCCAATTTGTGCTACTAATTTACCAAAAGAAAAATTACGAGATTTTTCATCTGTACAAGTTAAATAGATGTCACCAATTCCACAAAATTGTGTAATGGTTTCCGCATGACCACCATAAAGATTTACTAATTTACTAATCTCTTTAGTAGATTGTGCTAACATAGCAGCCCTTGTATTAATGGATGTATGCAATTGATAAGAGATCCCCATTGCAATAGCCATTACATTTTTAAGCGCTCCAATTACTTCGGCACCTATTTCATCCTTAATTTCAACACATTTAAAATGGCTATTATTAAAAAGCAAACTAACCATTCTAGTTAAAGGAATGGAGGTAGATACAGTATTCACCATAGTGGGTTCTTTGTTGAAAACTTCGATTGCAAAAGATGGACCTGTTAGAGTTACTAACCCTTTTGATTTGTTACCTAGTATTTTTTTAATACTTTTTGATCAAATATTATTTGTGTCTGGATCAAGACCTTTGGCAACATTAATAAAATATGCTTTGTAATTTAATTTTCTAATTAATAGTTTTAAAGTATGTTTAATATAAATAGAAGGTACTGCAATAATAAAAAATTCAGGCTTCATTTTTAAAATTTCTTCTATTTTCAAAGATGCAAGTTGAGGTTTCTTAATTAATTTTTGATTTTTATAATAGTGCGTATTTAATTGTTGTTTTAAATCATTAATTTCTTGTGAATCCACACCTCACATACAAACGTCATGACTATTTTCCATCAAAATGTTAGCTAATGCCGTTCCTCACGCACCCGTTCCTAAAATTGCTACTTTAGCCATAGTTATTTAACGTTCCTCTCTAATTCCACGAACACGTGCATTTTTATCTTTGTAGTAAACGGTTATTGGAACAATATTTATAGCAAAAGCTTTACGAATTTGGTTCTCAATATATCTTTCATAACTTAAATGAACATATTTTGGATTGTTACCAAAAATAACAAAAGTTGGAATTTGACCTTTAACTTGTGTCGCATAAGTTAAATTAGCACGGCCACCCTTATACATTGGTGGTGGATTAAAAATTTGTGCTTTTGCTATTACATCATTTAGTAGAGAAGTAGAAATATTAATTTGCAATTGCTTTCTAATTTGTTTGATTGTTGTAAAAATTGTGTGAACACGTTTATTGCTGTTAGCACTAATAAAAATAATAGGTGCCCATGAAAGATATTTAAATTTTTGGCGGATTAAATTAGTCATCTTAATCATCGTTTTATCATCTTTTTTTACTTTATCTCATTTATTAACGCAAATGATAGTAGGTATATTTGCTTTAAAAGCTAGACCGCCAATTATTTCATCTTGTTCATTAAAATCTTCGCTACCATCGAGCATAAAAATGACCAATTTACTATGTTCAATAGTTTGTTGCGTACGCATGACAGCATATTTTTCTATATTATCACTAATTTTTCCTTTTCGTCTAATTCCAGCTGTATCAATAATAGTAAAACAATCACCATGATGTTTAAAATTTATGTCTACACTATCACGAGTAGTATGGGCAACGGGTGAAACTAAAACTCTTTCTTCTTGTAAAATGGTGTTTACTAGAGTAGATTTACCTACATTTGGTCTACCAATAATACAAAATGAATAGTAGTCATTTGATTGAACAGAACCTTTTCCAACCATTTTAATAATCTGATCCAATAAATCGCCGATGCCTATTCCGTGCTCGCTAGCAATAAATAAAGGTTTACCAAAACCTAATGAATAATATAAATTAATGTTTTGATTATTAATATTTTCTGTTTTATTTACTACTAATAAAATTTGTTTATTTTTATATTTTTTTAACAATTTAGCCACAAAATAATCTTCACTATTAATGCCCTCTTTGGCAGACACTAAATAGATGATTAAATTAGATTCTTCAATTGCAAATTTTACCTGTCGTTCAATGTTTGCTTGAAAAGAAAGTTGCTTATTAGTCAATCCACCTGTATCAATAACAGTAAAAGTTTTATTTAACCATACTGCATTTGCATAAATGCGATCTCGTGTTACTCCTGGTTCATCATCCACGATGGATTTTTTTTTGCTAATAATTCGATTAAATAATGTTGATTTACCAACATTAGGTTTACCGACTAAAGCAATTTTAAACACCTAATGCCTCCTTCAATCTAAATGCTCGAATGACCTGCTGAACATTTTGTTCAAAAGATTTGTTGTCAGTATCTATCACTATAGCATCAAGTGCTTTTATTAATGGCGCAATTGCACGATGACTGTCCTGATAATCACGTAATTTAAGATCTTTCTTAATTTGTTCTAGTGCTTCAACTTTATTATTTTGTAATCAACGACGTTTTGCCCTAGTTTGTAAAGATGCTGTTAAAAAAATTTTTAATGTAGCATTCGGTAGTACAACTGTAGTAGTATCGCGTCCTTCCATTACACAACTTTGCCCACGAGCAATTTCTTGTTGATCTTTAACACATTTTTCGCGTACGGCTGGGATTGTGCCTATTTTGCTTGCTAACATTGCAATGGGGGCAGTATAACATTCTTTAGTTACATCTTTGTCATTTAAAAACAAACGATTAGGGGTGATAGTAACTTTATTGTTATTTAAAACAGTTTTAACTAGGTTAATATTAGTTAAATTTGTGTTTTTTAAAGCGATAGCATAGCAACGATACATGCCGCCTGTATTGATAAATAGAAACTTTAAACGCTTAGCGACTTCTTGTGCTATGGTGCTTTTACCAGCTCCACCAGGACCATCAATTGCGATTTGAAAAATTTTCTTAGACATACTCCCTCCATCCCCTATAACCTTGTGATAATGATAACTAATAGTGCAATGATAGCAATAAGAAATAAAACACTTAACATGGAAGGAATAATATATATTATTTTGTTGTAATTTTTTTTATTGTCCGAATAAGTAGTGATAGTTTGTAATTCAGCAATTGCATTACCATTATCTGCTAATTGAGATAATTCATTGATTTTACTAATTTGAGACTTACTATCAACCTGAAATTTAGCTCAACTAGTATTTTGAATTTGAATTTTATCTCAATTATTTTTGAATTGCGAATATGACAAATCCTCAATTAGCCATTTCATACTAATATTACCTTTTGAATCAATTATTGGTTGGATTTGGTGTTTGCTACTTCATTCATTAATTTCAACACTAATATCACTAATCTTTTTTTCATCAATCAAATTTAAAAAATCCACCATTTGTTTAGATTCAATCATTTCATTTTGATTAACAGAAATTAATTTGGCCAACGATTTATTTTCATTAATATTGGCTAAAATATTAGAATCAAGTGCATCAATTTTAGTTTTATATTGTTTAGAAATATTTGTTTCATCTACAAGACGGTCTAACAAAACACCTTCATTAATGATTTCATTGCGGTATATACGATAACGTTCTAGTCTGGTTTCCATATTATTAATGCTTTCAATTATATCTGCTGTATTAAAGGTTGTGTATTATTGAAAACTATTTTGGATGTGTTAGCAATAATAGGAGAAGGATTTGTATATGCTCTAAATTTTGTATAAACTATGATATTTCCAGAAAGATTCCCTAGCTCTTGCCCCACTTTAGTCATACTAAAAGTTAAAAAAATATTTATGAAAAGCAATAAATTAAGTTTGGATTGGTGAATAGTTACTTGAATTGTGCTAACATCAACAAGAAATATTAAGCAATTCTAGTTCATTCGTTTGAACTTGTTGATGTGCGGCTCCAAGAACCAGTTAAACCTTTTCATTGTACATTATCAACAAAAGTGGCTCCTGTAGATCCCGCAAAAGAAGCGGTTATATTATCATTACCATTCAAAATTAAACGGCTACCAATTTGTAATAAATTTGCATTAAATGCATTATTACCAATACTATCAGGATTAGTTAATGATTGACACTTAGAGATATCAATTAAGTCACAATATTTACAATCATCAAATGCACCATTTCCAATGGTAGTAATTTTGCTACCTAATGTAATGGTTTTTAAACCTGTACAATGGAAAAAACAATTATTGGAAATCGCTGTAATTTCATCTGGAACAATTAAATCACCGCATGCAAGTCTACCAATTATTTGATCAGATGAAATTGTGTAATCATAATCCGATGTGGAATTATCATTTAATGGTTTATTAATTAAAATTTTACAATTAGGGCCTACGCTTGATGCACTAGCTCATGTGTATGCGGATGAATTATTAATGATATCATCAAAAAATGAACCTTCAAAAGCTTTGGCACCTATTTGTTGAACGGTTTGAGGAATTATTAGAGTTCCGGTGAGTTTAAGACGATAGAACGCCCCTTCACCAATAGTCTCTAATTGGTTGGGTAGTTTTAACGTAAAATCATGAGTATATGTTCCTTCGTTATTATCAAATGCGAAGGAACCTATTTCAATAAGCGAATCTGGTAATACAATACTATTTTGGTTAACTAAAGACATTTTTGCAAAAGCTGCATTTCCAATGTATGTTAAATGTTTAGAATATGAAAAATCGATATTTGTAACTTCAACTTTGTTAAAAAAAGAATATTCTCCAACACTCAACAAAGAATTAGGGAATGTTAATGAACCAGATAAGCTCATTCTATCCGCAGCCAATCACCCAATAGAACTCATTAAATAGATTTTCTCATTATTAATAACTTTGCTTGGAATGATTAAATCCGTAGCCACATAAGGACCCCCATTAATAAGTGTTGCAGAACCGTTATTATCATCAAATGTACATGTAAGCTCTCCACTTACATAACCTTTCCAATTACTACCGTCTGCATTACCTACATAATCAGTTGGATCAACCTCTGTTTGTGGTTTAGAGCACGAAGTGCTAAATAAACTAAGAGTCACCCCCCCCACAATTGCACAGTTTAATATTAATAATGATTTGACTATCTTGAACTTCACGATGGGATTATACTTACAAATAATATAATAATTGTTTACATTTATGCCATTTTTTCGTAAGACGAACGTTATTAAATTTATTCCTTGCATTAATAGCGAGGAAATGACGGACAAAGTATCTACTGTTGTTTGTGATTTTGTGC
>JAIRME010000042.1 GCA_031258945.1 Mycoplasmataceae bacterium
CTCTACCAGCGTAAAGTTCTTGTTTTTGAAGAAAAAATTAAATTAGTGTTTGTCTCACTATTCCATTTAATCCCCCCCCCATTTAATGACATACATAAAATAATTATAATTAATAAAACTTAATGTGTTAATATATTTGTCCGCTGTGCCATAATTGTACAGCTTCAACTATTCGTCATAATTGGTTGCCTAATCACTTTAGTGTATGCCACCAAAACGAATCTAAGATTGTAGGAGGGAATATGTTTGCAATATTTGAAACAGGCAGTAAACAATACAAAGTATCAGTTAATGATATTATTTATGCTGAAAAAATTGATGGTAAAGTAAATGATAAAATAGAGTTTGATAAAGTATTAATGATTGATCAAGAAATCGGTATGCCATATTTAACTAATGCTAAAGTGGTTTGTGAAATTCAAAAGCAGGGTAAACAACCAAAATTATTAATCATTAAGCACATTAGTCAAAAACATCATACTAAACGACAAGGACACCGTCAACCATACACTAAGTTATTAGTAAAGGAGATTAAATATGGCAAGTAAAAAAGGGGTTGGTTCTACCAAAAACGGACGTGATTCAAATCCAAAATATCTAGGAGCAAAATTGGGTGACGGTCAATTTGCGAAAGCAGGAATGATTATTTATCGTCAAAGAGGTAATAAAATTTATCCAGGTAAAAACGTTGGTCAAGGGAAGGATCACACATTATTTGCCAAAATCGCTGGTAAAGTTAAATACTTACATTTTGGTGATAATAAAACTAAAGTAGAAATCGTTGCTAATAAATAATTAACAATAATTAAGAAATTTTAATGTCAAATTTATGTTTAAATTTGGCGTTAATTTTTTTATTATAAATATCAGCTAATCCTGCTGTTGAAGTTTCTCGATAACCTGCATTTAACGCTCTTCCAGTCGTTAACATGGTTTCAACAATATCATCAAAATTAAAGATTCGGCCTTCAGCACTTAAAGAAATTAAATCTGCTGCATCAATTGCTCTAATTGCGGCTAATGCATTTCGTTCAATACATGGTGATTGTACATATCCTAACACTGGGTCGCATGTGAGCCCTAAATGATGTTCTAATGCACTAACTGCTGTATTAAAAATTTGGTTGTTTGATAATTTCAAGAAATAGGCAAAAGCAGCTGCTGCCATTGCACAAGCCACACCAACTTCAGCTTGACATCCTGCTTCAGCCCCAGCAATTGATCCATTTGTTCTAGCGACGTTCCCTACCAATCCAGCGACGGCTAATCCTTCAATAATTTTTTGATCGTTTAATTTTAACTGTTCCTTACTATAAAGTAAAACCGCTGGTAAAATACCACAGGCCCCACAAGTAGGGGCAGTAACTACAATACCACCGCTTGCATTGGTTTCACTTACAGCAAAAGCATAAGCCATTAAGCGGTGACGGTTACCATCAATATGTTTACTTTTTAATTTTTGAATGGACGTATCAAATAAGATTTTAGCTTTACGTTTTAATTTCAATCTACCAGGTAATGGATCGGTTGATTTGAGCCCTTTGTTAATAGCTTGTTGCATAATTTGTCAAACTTTATTTAAATGACGTCAAAAAGATTCGCTTTCATGTTGTTTGATATATTGATATAGAGTTATTTTATTTTTACGACAGGCTTCTAATATTTGCATTGTTGATGATTCGGCATAAATATCAATAGGTATGACTTCTTTGGTTGTTTCGTTTTTAATTTTAATACTACCACCACCAATACTATAAATACGTTTACATCCTATCTCTTTGTTTTTTTCACGAGCAATAAAGTCCATGGTGTTGGGATGTTCAATTGTCGTATCAGTCGTATTCCAATTAATGGTAGTTTTAACTGGTGCTAAAGTTTCTAAAATAGCTTTATCGGTTAAATGCCCTCTTCCAGTTAATGCTAATGAACCATATAGAGTTACTGTGAATTCATCGGCATAAGGAAAAAGTTTTTTAAAATATTTGGCGGCATTTGTCGGGCCCATAGTATGACTAGATGATGGCCCATGACCAATTTTGTAGAGACTTTTAATGGTTTTCATAACTTTTGATATTATGTAATAAATTTAATTTTTCATGAAATTAATTAATAAATGCCAAGTTAAAGAATAGATATGGTGAGATAGATTATATTTAATCCCTATGTTTGGCACCGAATCATTAAGTATTATTGGTCGTATTAATTCAGACGCTGGGTTTAACCAATAATTGAGTGAATCAATATAAATTTATAGACAGCATATCTTGAATTTGAATGTCAACAAATAAATGAATAATTCTAAAATCTAAGCGTTGAAAACTTTATTGAATTGGAGAACGTAATATTAAAAATCATGATGATATGGATCATAATGAGAAAAGAACTATTATAGTTTTGTCAAATGCTAAATCATTGCTTGGCTATGCTATTATTTTGGAATGTAGTACAAAGAAGCAAAATCATAATTCTGTCTGAATAGGCTATAGAAAAAATTATAAAAATGAAATAATAGGTAATAGTTATGCAATGACTGACAGAATTTTAATAATCCCTATAAAGTGATTGAGATATAGTAACTTAATAGCGTAAGGACCTATTCCACATAAAAACAAAGAAAAGGTTTTATCTCTCGTTATTGAGAATATAAAAACGATTAATAATTAAAATAAATTACGATATATCAAAAAAGTTTGAATTGTTTACAAAATAAAATTACATATGAAGAAATGGATTGAAAATTAATTAATCGACATTTTTATAAAAGTTAAGCAAGTTTATATTTAGATGTTAATTTATCCGTTATTTTGTCATAAAACATCAATTAGACTAATGATATATTGTTTTTTTGTTTAAATAAATGGGTGGAGCACAAAATTCCTAATTGTGCTCCAATAATG
>JAIRME010000027.1 GCA_031258945.1 Mycoplasmataceae bacterium
GTTAAAACGAAAACTAAGAAACGTAAACCACATAATCCTGGTCCTAGTCCAGATAATACAACCTCTTCAAGTTCCAATCTACCTCCTTTGCGTTCAGTAGTGACATCATTACAGCAAACAGTGACATCATTACAGCAAACGGTAGAAAAGTTGGCAGAGGAAATGCGTGCTGGTTTCAAAACCATCAACACTCGTTTTGATAATCTCATTAAAGTTAATAACCTTAAAGAGTAAATGTCGCTCGCGATTCAAATAAACTATTCTTAACTAAATCATGGGTTTAAGCCTTTAAAAATGTAAAAGTTCAGCGATTTTGTCTCACTAATTATAATTGTTAGAAGTTACAGCCTTTTCGTAAATTTTGTTAGGTTCAACCATGGATTGAAAATTAATTAATCGACAAGGAAGTACAAACCTACTAATCCTGGACCAAATTCAGATAATGATGGCAAAAAACCACTTAAACTTCTAGCGTGATTTGCAGGAACCATTCAGGAAGCATTTAATTCATTAAGAACTGGTGTTCAAACCATTAACACTCGTTTTGGCAACCTCGTTAAAGTTAATAAACTTAAAGATTAATGGTCATTCATAATTCAAAATTTTGTTAATCAGATTTGAGGCAAGAAGCGAGAGAGAAAAAATTAAAGAACTAATTCCCTATTTTATACTTTTTCTTACATCAAATTACTAATCTAGTGATATCTTGAAAATTGACTTTTAGAACTGTGTTGTGTATAATTCCAAGACTTATTATCTTTATTAATATATACATATTAATATCGTAATATGTAACACCACCACAAAAGAGGCCCTACTAAATGTCAAACACCAAACAAAGTTTTCACGAAACTAAGTATTCTAATCTTGCGGTTAGACGAGATTACTCCAAAATTGAAACTAGCTTTGACGAACCAGATTTACTAGAAGTTCAAAAAAATAGTTATAACCAATTCTTAGAAAGTGAAATACGTTCACTTGTTGAAATGTATTTTCCTGTACGTCATGCTAAAAGCAAATACGAAGTTAGATATCATGGAATTAAATTTTTAAAACCAAATGATGAAGAAAAAGCACGTCGCGAAGGGAAAACTTATGAACGTGCACTATATGCTGATTTGTCATTAATCAACAATGAAACTGGCGAAGTACGTCGCGCTCGTAAAAGTAAAAGCGGTGTTGCCGACGGAGTCTTTTTAGCCAACATTCCAGTTATGACTAAAAAAGGAACTTTTATTGTCAACGGCATTGAAAAATTTGTAATTAGTCAAATTGTTCGTTCACCTGGAGTTTATGCTTTAACTAAAAGTCAAATTAAACTAAATTCAAAAAAGAAAATTAACTATGGTTATATTTGTGAAGTGTTGCCTTCTCGTGGTTCACAGATGCACTTTATCATTGATGAAAAGAATAATACCGTTAAAGTAATGATGCGTAATGCATTAGGTGATGCAGCCCCTAGTTTTCCAGTAACACAAATTTTAAAAGCCTTCGGTATGACTCAAGATGAAATTCTTGATGTTTTCAATCACGACGATTATATTGTTAACACTTTATTTTCTGAAAAAATTTACAATCATCAAAATATTTTAGACGATGAATATATTCTTTCCATTCGTAAAACAGCTGATGACGTTGCAAAAGGTAAAACGGCTGATCGTGGTTCGCCAATCGATACTAAACTTAAAAAAATAGTTTTTGAATATGTGGAAGAAAAGAAAAAAGCGGATTCATTACGTAGTGAATACGATACATTATTTAGTGAAATTGCTAGTGATCATGAGCAATTAATTAATGAAATTAATCAAGCTAGCGGCAAACAAAAAGAAGAAATGGAAGCTAAAATTAAACGTTTAGCTGCTCCTGTAGAAAAAATCTTGGATCGATTAACTAAACAAGAACAAAAAATTCGTTTATTAATTGATGCGATTATTACTGAAAAGGCTGCTAAAGATTTAATTTCGGATTTAAGTATTTCTACCAAAGCTGCCGAGGCGAATAGTTCTAATCGTAATCAGATTTGTTACCAAGATGTTTTAACTGGACATTTTATGAATAACCGTCAATATGATTTAACCGCAGCCGGTCGTTACAAAATGCAACGTAAGTTACGTATTTCTGAACGATTATACCAACGTGTATTTGCTGAAGATATTTTAACAACCGATGGAAAAGTGTTATTCAAAAAAGGTACACTCATCATGAAAGATGAGCTGGATAAAATGAAACAAGCTTTGATTAGTGGACAAGTTCAATTGCATAACATGAATTTGAAAAATATTGGTGAAATGCAAAAACAACAAGCTAATAAATTAGAAGCTGTTTTGGTTTATACCGATAATGAAACTTTACAATTTCCGACTCCCATTGTAGGTGTGCACGGTGATGTAAACAGTAATGCTTTAACCATTGCTGATTTTATTTCTATTATTTCCTACACAATTGGTTTAGTACATGGTATTGGTCAATATGATGATATTGATCATTTGGGCAATAAACGTTTACGTCTTATCCACGAACAATTGAAAACTAAATTACAAACTGGTATGGCACGTGTGGAAAAACACATTAAAGAAAAATTGGCTTCCATTTCAATCCCAACTGCGAACGAAGAACAACAAGCTAAAATTGCTTCCAAGACTACCATTAAATCAGTTGTAAATACAAAGGCTTTTCAATTAGTTGTCAAAAACTTTTTTAATTCTTACCAATTAACACAATTCATTGATCAACAAAATCCATTAAGTGAATTAACTAATAAACGTCGTATTTCAGCGATGGGTGATGGTGGTATCTCGCGCGAAGACCCTAACTTGGATATTCGTGATGTACATTACTCGCATTATGGTCGTATTTGTCCTATTGAAACACCAGAAGGAATGAACATCGGTTTGATTATGTCATTAGCTTCATTTACACGTGTAGATTTGAAAACTGGTTTTTTATTGTCGCCATATAAACGGGTAAAAAAAGGGATTATTCAAGAAGAAATCGAATGGTTAACTTCTTTGCGAGAAGATGAGTATATTATTTGTGAGTCTACCTCTAAACGTGATGAAAAAAATCATAACAGAATTGTAGGAGTTGATGGTAAAGTCGTTGGCCGTTATCGTTCTTCACAAGAAATGTTTCCGGTGGATAAAGTTGATTACATTGAAATTTCACCACGCCAAGTGGTATCGGTAGCAGCTAGTGCAATTCCGTTTCTAGAAAATGACGATACTACTCGTGCCTTGATGGGGGCAAATATGCAACGACAAGCCGTACCTTTGTTAGCACCATATGCTCCGATTGTAGGGACTGGGAATGAATATAAAATTTCACACGATTCAGGTATGACGATAGTTAGTAATGTTGATGGTAAAGTTGATTACATTGATGGTAATAAAATTATTGTCACAGATAAAGACGATAAAAAACATACACATCATTTAATTAAATTTCGTAAATCCAACCAAAGTACTTGCATTAACCAAACCCCAATTGTAGAAGTTGGTCAATCTGTGAAAATGGGTGAAACTTTAACTGACGGACCAGCTATGCAAAATGGTGAATTAGCATTAGGTCGAAATCCTTTAATTGCTTTTACTACTTGGAATGGTTACAACTTTGAAGATGCAATCGTAGTATCAGAACGACTTGTTCGTGATGATGTGTATACTTCTATTAGTATAGAAGAACACACTTTGGAATGTTTGCGTATTGATAAAATTGGTGACGAAGAAATTACCCGTGATTTACCAAATGTATCTGAAGAATCTAAACGTTTTCTTGATGAAGACGGCGTTATTATGATTGGTGCAGAAGTACACGAAGGAGATATTTTAGTCGGTAAAGTTACCCCTAAAGGTCAAAATGATGCAACCAGTGTAGAAAAACTTTTACAAGCCATGAGCGGCGGAAAGATTAAAAATATTCGTGATGCTTCCATGAAAGTACCTCATGGTGGCGAGGGAATTGTAGCTAAAGTTGAACGCTTTCATTCCCGAGATGGTTTTGAATTAGAAGATGATGTAATTGAATTGATTAAAGTCTACATTGTTCAGAAACGTAAAATTCAAATTGGTGATAAAATGGCTGGGCGTCATGGAAACAAAGGAATTGTTTCCATTGTCGTACCAGAAGCTGATATGCCTCATTTAGAAGATGGAACACCAATTGATATTTGTTTAAACCCATTGGGTGTACCAAGCCGAATGAATTTAGGGCAAATTATGGAAATTCATTTAGGATTAGCTCTGCGAGAAATTGCTAAGAAAAAAATCATTGAATTTGCTTTAGAGAAAACTGCTATCAATGAAGTTATTTCACAATTTGGTTTAGTAAAACCTAAGGCTCAAGTTTTAATGAAAACTGCTCGTAAATATCTTAAAGATGCTGGGGTGGAAACAATTGCCGTAGCCCAAAAGAAAATTAAAGATGTGGATTTGCAAATTATTTTAACAAATGCTGGCTTAAGTATGGAAGATTTAGCGATTAAAGCGGCCACACCAGTATTTATGGGTGCTAATTTAAATGATATTACTGCAGCTTTACAAGAAGGTGGCATCGATCCGATTAAAACGCACGGTAAGTATAAATTGATTGATGGTCGTAGTGGTGATTATTTTGATGGTGAAATTACAGTCGGTGTAATGTACATGATGAAATTAGATCATATGGTAGATGATAAGATTCACGCTAGAAGTGTAGGCCCATATTCGAAAATTACCCAACAACCATTGGGTGGTAAGAGCCAAAATGGTGGACAACGTTTCGGTGAAATGGAAGTATGGGCATTGGAAGCTTATGGTGCAGCTTACAATCTACGTGAATTATTAACCATTAAATCAGATGACGTGAAAGGACGTAATTTAACTTATTCTGCAATTGTTAAAGGCAAACCATTCCCTACCCCTTCTATTCCAGAATCTTTTAAGTTATTAACTAAACAACTACAAGGATTAGGTTTGGGTGTTAATGTAAAAAAAGAAGATGGTACAGAAGAAGACATGAACAATTACACTTCAGTAATTAGCGATGAAGAGATGAAAGACTCAGACTTAGAAACTGGTGAAAGTGTTACTATTACTTCCGAAGAACAACCGCAATACGATGAGGAAGAACAATTTTAAGGCAATAAAAAAAGGAAACGACAATGACAAAATCTAAAATTAAAGCACTACAAATTGGAATAGCTTCCCCTGAGCAAATTCGTTCATGAAGTCATGGTGAAATCACCAAAAGTGAAACCATTAATTACAAAACTTTAAAACCTGAACGAGCTGGATTGTTTGATGAAGCTATTTTTGGACCAGTAAAAGACTATGAATGTGCCTGTGGTAAATATAAAAAAGTAAAATACAAAGGTAAAATTTGTGAAAAATGTGGGGTGGAAATTATTGAATCCATTGTTCGTCGTGAACGAATGGGACACATTGAGTTAGCTGCACCAGTAGCCCACATTTGAATGAGCAAAGAATTACCAAGTCCTTCTAAAATTTCACTCGTATTAGATGTACCTTACAAACAAGTTGAAGAAGTTATTTATTTTGTTAACCACATCGTTTTGAATTCAGCTGGGAGTACTATTTTTAAAGACAAAGACATCATTGATTTAACGAGCCCACAAACTTCCAAAACCGATCGTCAACACTTAATTCGTGTGCTTAAAGAAATTAAAGCCAAAGTACCCAAAGATAGCATTGATTACAAACGTGCCGATGAATATTACAAAACACTTAAAAATACAGCGATGCCGTTTTCCATTGAACAAGTGTTTAATTTTATTCACAAACATACTAATATTCGTTTTGGCATTGGAGCCGAGGCCATTTATGAACTATTACGTAATGTTGATTTGCAAAAAGAATCCATTAACATTCAAAATGAAATGATCAAATTAGATCCAAACAAAGCACGTTTTCGTAAATTGATGCGTCGTTTAGAGGTCATTCGTTGATTTATTGAATCCAATAATAAACCAGAATGAATGATTCTTAAAGTCATTCCAGTAACACCACCTGATACTAGACCAATTATCCAATTGGATGGTGGACGTTTTACTACTAGTGACATTAATAATTTTTATCGTAAGATAATCATTCGTAATGATCGTCTCAAAAAAATGATTGAACTAAATGTTCCTTCCATCATTTTGAATAACGAAAAACGTATGCTACAAGAAGCAGTAGATGCTTTATTTGATAATGCTAGTCGTAGTAAACCAGTCATGTCTAAAGATAAACGACCACTTAAGTCTTTGTCCGATCATTTAAAAGGGAAACAAGGTTTATTCCGCCAAAACTTATTGGGTAAACGAGTAGATTATTCTGGACGTAGTGTTATTGTTATTGGCCCAGAATTAAAAATGTATGAAGTGGGTATTCCTTCCATCATGATTTTAAAATTATTCCGTCCGTTCATTATTCGCGAATTAATTAAGAAATTTGATAATTTTGGTAATGAAATTAAACCTATTGCTACTAATGTTAAAACAGCTGAAAAAATGATTTTGCATCAGGAAAATGTCATTTGACCAATTGTGCAAAAAATTATTAAAGAACGACCAGTGTTATTAAATCGTGCCCCTACTTTACACCGTTTGGGTATTCAAGCTTTTGAACCGAAGATGATTGATGGTAAAGCAATCCGCTTGCACCCATTAGTAACGACGGCTTTTAATGCTGATTTTGATGGTGACCAGATGGCTGTTCATGTGCCGTTAAGCCCAGAAGCTATTGCCGAAGCACGTGATATTTTATTAGCCTCATGACATATCTTAGGACCCAAAGATGGAAAACCAGTTATTACTCCTACCCAAGATATGATTTTAGGTGTGTATTATTTAAGTACTGAACAAAAGAATAAGTTGGGTGAAGGTACAATTTTTGCTTCCACGGCTGAAGTGTTAAAAGCTTATACTTTGAACCAAGTACACCCACATACAGTTATTGGTATTGCTACTAGTAACTATCCTCATAAAAAATTCCCACATGTTGGGACACTAATTACAACTGTTGGAAAAGTAATTTTAAATAATGTTTTGCCATCAGATATGATTTACATTAATGATGTAAATGTGGTTTCTTCACTTCCTGAAAGTGAAGTGATTGGCCACGGTGAAGATGTACGAGGGGCGATTGCTAAATGAACTGCGCGTGCTTCTTTTACTAAGAAAACTTTACAAGCGATTGTTTCCATGTTGTATTTACATTATCCAGTAGAAGTAGTTGCTAAAACTATGGATGGGTTAAAAAACTTGGGTTTCCGTTTTTCTACTAAATCAGCAACAACTGTTTCGGCTTACGACATTCCAAGATATACTAAAAAATACGATTACTTTAAAGCGGCTGATGAAGTTGTAAATAAGTTGAAACATCAGTTCCAAAAAGGTTTATTAACTGATGATGAACGTTATAAGAAAGTGGTTAGTTTATGAACGGAAGTGAAAGATAAAGTTTCAGCTGATGTGGAAGATATCATGTCCGACCAAGACAATCAAAATAACTCCATTGTGGTGATGGCTAAATCTGGTGCACGTGGTAACGTATCGCAGTTTACCCAACTAATGGGAATGCGAGGATTGATGTCTAAGTCCTATAACTATGATCAAAAAGCAAAATCTCGTGTCATCAAAGATACAATCGAAATTCCCATTAAGCATGCCTTTGTGGAGGGGTTAAGTATTTCCGAATACTTTAATTCTTCATATGGTGCACGTAAGGGAATGGCTGATACGGCGATGAAAACTTCTAAATCAGGTTACATGACACGTAAATTGGTTGATGCCGCTCAAGAAGTAATTGTGCTAGAGGAAGATTGCGGCACAATTCGTGGTTTAATTGTGGAAGCCATCTATGATACCAAAGAAGGCGGTAAACCAATTGAAAGTTTAGCTGATCGAATTGCTAATCGTTTTGCGATGGAAGATATTGTTCACCCTAAGACAAAAGAAGTTTTGGTACGTCATAATGAAATTATTACCAATGCTATGGCAGCCTATATTGAAAAAATCGGGATAAAACGTGTGGAAATTCGTTCAGTTTTACATTGTCAATCAGAACATGGGATTTGTCAAAAATGTTTTGGGAATGATTTAACTACTAACAAACCCATTGAAATTGGTACAGCAATTGGTGTAATTGCTGCACAATCCATTGGTGAACCAGGTACTCAATTAACCATGCGTACTTTCCACACTGGTGGAGCAGCGGGCGGAAGCAACATCGCCCAAGGGTTTGAACGTTTAAAACAATTATTTGACATGGTGCCACCTAAAGAATGAGAAACAGCCGTTGTTTCAGAAATTGACGGTACCATTAAAACAATTGTTATGAATGATAATGGTTACACTATGGAAATCAAAAATAGTCACATTAACGAAATCCGTTCTTACAATTTACCATTCCATGCCATTTTCCGAGTAAAAGTGGGTGACAAAGTAGAAATCGGCGATAAATTAACGGATGGATCAATTGACATTAATCGTCTATTGAGAATTGCTGGTATTAATGCTGTACGTAATTACATGATTAAAGAAGTTCAAAAAGTTTATCGCTTGCAAGGAATTGAAATTTCTGATAAGTACATTGAAGTTATTTTACGTCAAATGACTAACAAAGTCAAAGTACTCAACCCAGGTGATTCAGCTTTCTTTATTGGTGAAATTATTGATATTGGCGTATTGCGTAAGATTAACAACGAATTATTGACTACCAACAAAACACCAGTGACGGCTGTAAACTTAATTTTTGGTTTAGACACTGCTCCAAGTAAGAGCGATTCATTCTTGGCAGCTGCTTCTTTCCAAGATACAAAGAAAATCTTGACAGATGGTTCAGTGAAGAATCAAACTGATAACTTACGTGCTTTGAAAGAAAATGTGATGTTGGGTAATCTTATTCCGGCGGGGACTGGTTTGACTAAGCGACTAGAAATTTTAGAAAATGGTCAAAAAATGTATAAAAAGGAATACTAATAAATATAATTAACGCACTTTTATGCAAAAATCAACCATGCTAAAAAAAGAAACAGCAGAAGCTAACCGTCGATGATACGACATCGACGCTAGTGGTATTGTGCTAGGACAATTAGCCACCACTGTTGCAAATTTATTACGCGGGAAAAATAAACCTAATTTTACTCCTAATGTTGACTGCGGTGATTTTGTTATTGTTCGTAATGCCACAAAGGTGGTATTAACTAAAAATAAAGCCCAGGATGAATTTTGGTATAGTCACTCTGGATATATCGGTGGATTAAGAAAACGTAGTGGTCAAGAAATGCTTACCAAATACCCTGATGAATTAGTCTATTTAGCAGTTAAAGGAATGTTACCAAAGAACCGGTTGGCGCGTCGGATTATTACGAAGTTACATGTTTATGCTGATCATGGTAAAGATCATTCAGCCCAAAAGCCAATCGTGTATGAGGTAACAAAATAATTATGGAAAAAGTTGAATATAAAGCACTTGGTCGTCGCAAGTCATCCATTGCCAAAGTCTTGTTAACACCAGGGGTTGGTAAAATTGTTATCAATGGTCGTACTCCCCAAGAATATTTTCCTAATGCTTTAATTATTCAAGACATGCAACAACCATTGGCTTTAACTGAAACATCAAAATCATTTGATGTGCAAGTAAAAGTAAGCGGTGGGGGGTTTAGGGGGCAAGCCGGTGCTATTCGTTTAGGTATTGCACGAGCTTTAGTGGTGGCTAATGCTGATCATAAAACGACTTTAAAGAAAAAGAAGATGATGACACGAGATGCACGTGCAAAAGAACGTAAAAAATATGGTAAGTACGGCGCACGTCGTAGTCCACAATTTACGAAACGTTAAACATTTCGTTATAATTACTCACTTGTTTTGAGTAAATTTTATTGGAAGTATAGCTCAGTTGGTTAGAGCACACCCCTGATAAGGGTGAGGTCGATGGTTCGAATCCATTTACTTCCACCATATAAAAAGTACATTGTTGAAAGCAGTGTATTTTTATTTTAGGATTAAAGTAACGGTTTATATAAGTTAAATATCATTAAACGGAAGCGAGTAGTAAAAGTTAAAAAAGCTTTATTCATTGTTATGTCAATCAATTTACTATTAGACAATTCTTCATTGAAAATTTTTTGCATTTGTTCATTGAAAATAGTCGATTGGATGACGATACCGCTTTCAAAATTATTTCAAAATGAGCGATAATCAAAATTGGCGGTAGTAATAAATACATATTCATCATCAATAATTAAATATTTCGAATGAATAAAACCATTGTATTCATAAATTTCACAAGACATATTCAAAAGTTCTAGATATTGTCCCCGGTTAACTGTGACAATAAAATTCTTATTATCTGGTTTACCAGGCATAATGATTTTAATATTTACGCCACTACGAGCAGCAATGTTAAGTGCTGAAGAGCATAATTCAGTAGGAACATAATAAGGGGTAACTAATTTAATGGATTTTTTGGCTCGTAAGATCATTGCTGACATGGTGTTCATTACACTTTTATTTAATGAATTAGGACCACTACTACAAAATTGCATGTAAGTTTTGCTATTTGCTTGGTGAATAGTTAAGTATTTACTTAAATTATTTATCAATTCATCTTTTTGTTGATAAGACACACTGTAATCTGTAAAGCTAATTCAATCATTGATGAAAGAAATATTAATGCTATTAACAATTTCGCCTTCTAATAAAAAATTTTGATCTCGTCAATAATTACGTTGATGTAACATGGAAAGATATTCGTCGCCAATGTTACTACCACCATATAAAGCATATTTGTTATCAACAATTAATGCTTTACGGTGTAAACGATAATTAGTTGCTCCTTTAAACACATTAAAACCAGGCGGATTGAATATTCCAACTTCTACACCAGCACGTTTTAATTCTTTGATTTGTTTTTGTTTGAAATGTAAATATCCTCCTAGTCAATCATAAAGTAAGCGCACTTTAACACCGGCCTGAGCTTTTTTAATAAGTTCTACCATTACAATTCGAAAAAAGAAACCATCGTGAATAATAAAAGTTTCAAAATGAATAAAATCTTTTGCCATGCGGATAAGTTGAATAGTTTTTTCTAAAATTACGGTATTATTATCGATTGCTTGAATACAGTTATTAGTATAAATTGGTTTTAATTGATTGTGATAGTTGTAATGAAAAATGTTAGTGGCATCTTTATGCTCTTTTAAATATTGCCTAGCAAAATCATAATTTTCATGTTGATTAAATTTTAATTGATTAGCCATTTCTGTTTTTCAATCTTCACGATTCATGGGGAATGTGCCAAATACTACAAAGAAAAAACAACCTACTAATGGTAATAAAATAATGCAAAATAACCAGCATGCCTTTGTATAAATATGACGTTTGGAATTAAGAATATAAATACCAAAACTAATATTGATTAATATTACTGCTACAGCAATTAAAGCGATAACTCAAGGTTTACGATCATAATAAACAATCAAAATAAAAATTGTAATAATAGCTGCAATAATTAATGCAATAATAGCAGTGGCAAACAATTTGAATTTATTCATACTTTCACTATTATAAAAACAACTATTAAATGAATGACTTATTTTTTGAAAACAAAGATACTACCCCAAGATTTGACGGTGCATTATTAACTAAGTTATTGTTGAATTAAAAATGAAGTTTGTGTTCACTAATATTTTATGACGTATAAATTCAGCCTATGTTGTATGTAACAATTTACGGGCAATACAAATAAGAAAATTTAAAATGGTTAAGGTGTGATAATTTAGATTTGTTAAATTATCAATAAAATAGAAATTACTCTTCTACTGTTCAATTACTTATAGC
>JAIRME010000023.1 GCA_031258945.1 Mycoplasmataceae bacterium
AAACGGAATGAACATCAAGAGATTACATAGCAATAGTCTTCTAATAATGTTAATTAACTACACGATAATAACAACTATCTTCTTGCAAAATTAATTTCTCAATAGACACCATATTCCTAGTTGTTTTGAGTCATTCAGTCGAAGTTACAATAAGCTTTTTCAATTTTCCGTCAATCATTCTAACGATAGTTCGACGAATGAGATTGTTGTGTAACCAATCATATTTTTTATGTCTATGTTCTCAGCATAACGAAAAAACTTTATATGTCTATTTCATTAACAGGGGAATGTATCAATATGTCTAAACTGTTCTAAAGGTACTCCACTTTTAGAGGTAAATCTTGCAACATGTAAAATTATGATGTAGCTTTCACTCGATCAATTTGTTTCATAGCGGATAACTTCGCTACTTTATGAATATCTAATTTTAATGCCTTAGCTACATGAGTTCCATATTCTTTATCCGCTTTATAGAATAATGCTGTTTGACGATATTGAATATTTTGTTTAGCATTACCCAAATGACTTGCAATATTACTTACTAAATGTTTTTTATCTATTGGCGATAAAACACGTCTCCAAAATTCACCAGTTTGATAAAAATCTATATCCTCTAATGGTTGAATACGTTTAGCTAATGTACCATCAATGTTAAGTGTTGGCATAGCTACCTCAGGAATGGGATAAGGTTCTCCTGGCACACTATTAGGAAAATAGTTCACCTTAGTATTAGAATTATTTGTAATAGTATGGGTACCATCTTTTTGATAATTGTGAACATTTACTTTAGACATATTTACTGGAATTTCAGTATTATTAACACCTAAACGATATCTTTGGGCATCACGATAGGCAAATAAACGTCCTTGTAATAATTTATCAGGACTGAAAGCAATGCCTGGTATTAAATTAGTTGGTGCAAAAGCAGCTTGTTCTACTTCTGCAAAATAATTTTTGGGGTTTTTATTTAAAGTAATTTTGCCTATCTCAATTAAAGGAAAGTCTTTGTGAAATCATACTTTTGTTACATCAAATGGATCAAATTTATAATTAAGAGCTTGTTGTTTAGTCATAATTTGAACACAAAATTTCCAAGATGGATATTTTTTATTTTCAATAGATTGAAATAAATCTCTTGTCGCATGATCTGGGTCTTTCCCTTTCATTAATGTAGCTTCTTCATCAGTTAGTACTTCATTCCCTTGTTCGCTAATAAAATGGTATTTTACTCATACATAGTCTTTATGCTTGTTGTATCACATATATGTGTGACTACTAAATCCATCCATATGACGATAATCTCGAGGTGTACCACGATCAGTAAATAAAAATGTTACTTGGTGAATTGATTCAGGAGTTAGTGATAAAAAATCTCAAAACATATTGGCATCAGGCATACCAGTTTGCGGATCTCTTTTCTGTGTGTGAACAAAGTCCGGAAACTTTACAGCATCTCTAATAAAAAATATTGGTGTGTTATTTCCCACTAAATCATAGTTTCCAGTTTTTGTATAAAATTTAATAGCAAATCCTCTGGGGTCACGAGCAGCATCAGCCGATCCTCTCTCACCACCCACAGTAGAAAAACGAATAAACAATGGCGTTTTTTTACCTTTACCATTAAATAAATCTGCCATAGTATATCTACTCATGTCTTTAGTTAACGTAAATTCTCCATGAGCCCCAGCACCTTTTGCATGCACAACCCTTTCAGGAATTCTTTCACGCGTAAAATGTGCTAATTTTTCTATTAGATTTACATCACCCAAAGCAGTAATCTCACCACGTTTACCATTTTTGCCTAAAGTTAATGATGTGTTGTCTTCATCTACAGGTGCCCCTGTGGCGGTAGTTAATATTTTCTTCTTCTTTACCATAATATCTGTCCTCATCAATTAGATGTCAATAATTATAGACATTAAGAACAATATCATCTAAGTATTCATGTGCACAAATCAAACCTAAGTTCCCATTTCTCTAGTAGGGTTTAAAAAGCTCATATAAGAGCCTAAAAATTATGTTTGAAGAGATTTAACGAAAGGAACTTAGATGTTAGTTTGTTTAAAACCCCTTAACTTAAAGCTTGCAAAAGAGATAATTAGTTATGAAGTATAATACCAACCATATGAAAAAAATAATTCGTAAAGTTGAATTTGCTGATTTTAATCTTAATAAAAATAAAACTGGTTCTTTCAATCAGATTAAATCTGTTAAGGTTTCAAACGATCACGAATTGTTGCTCCAAATTGTTGATGCTATCAAAGGTATCAATACTCGTTTAGATAACCTCGTTAAAGTTAATAAACTTAAAGAGTAATTCACGATTCAAAATAAACTATTCTTTAATTAAATCATGGGTTTCAATTCTTATGTTGTTACAAGTAATTCTAAATTAGAAAATTTAAAGGATATCCAAATTGGTAGATCGTATACATTCTACGAATGTATATTTTTTCAGAATGTTTATTTAATTAACAAATTACGAAAGCTTTGCAGAAGAGATAATTAGTTATGAAGTATAATACTAATCGTATGAAAAAAATAATTCGTAAAGTTGAATTTGCTGATTTTAATCTTAATAAAAATAAGACTGGTTCTTTCAATCAAGTTAAATCTGTAAAGGTTTCAAACGATCACGAATTGCTATTACAGATTGCTAATGGTCTAAAAAACGTTCAAGCTGATATTCAAACACTCAAATCTGATGTTCAAACCATCAATACTCGTTTAGATAAACAAGATGAGTTCAATCGTGAAGTTAGTCAAAGACTTACTAAACTTGAATCTCGTTAATCACAATCAAAATAAACTATTCTTAACTAAATCATGGGTTTAGGCCCTTAAAAGCCTATATTGCATGAGATTTTTTTCTTTTTCTAATACGCTGCATTAACATTTACTTTAAATACGTATTTAACATAAATATTATGAAGTTTGGTTGGTTTGGCTTCTTTGATAAATAAATATGTAAATTTAAAAAATGCCAATATAATCTATTCACTTTTTTAAGGGGCAATCTTAACGGGTTGCTCCTTTAATTTATTAATTTATTTAAAGAAAAGGACAAAAATATGAAAAAATATGGCGAAAAACAAGTAGATTGAAATAAACAAATAGTAGATACTATCAATGCATTGACACTAATTGCTGATGAAAATAATATCCCACGTGATACGGTAGCTGATGCATTAAAAGATGCCATTATCAAAGCTTACACTAAAGAATACCCTGAATCTGTAGTAGAAGTAAATATTGATATTGATAATAAACAATTAACTATTTATAAAGTATTTAAAGTTGTTGAACCAAGTGATGAATTAAATGACTATGCTGAAATTAGCATAGAAGATGCTAAAAAAATTGACTCACAACTAAAAGTGGGTGATTTACATAAAGAAATTATCCCATTAGAGGAATTGTCTAAATTGTCATTGGGTTTACACTTGGCACAAATGTTTAAACATAATGTAACAAGCCAATCTAATAAGCAGATATATGCTCAATGAAAACCACGTATTGGCGAAGTAGTGTATGCTGAGGTAGAAAAAGTAGATGCTAAAAGTGGTGTTGCAACAGTTAACTTAGAAAGTACTTTTGGTTTTGTGGGGCGTCAAGAAACTATTCCTGGTGAAATCTTAATCCCCGGGCAAAAATATAACTTCTACATTAAAGATGTGAAAGAGCAAACTAAAGGTTGACCGATTATCCTTTCTCGTGCAGATTCTGGATTAGTAAAATATTTGCTTACTCTTAACATTCCTGAAATTCAAGAAAAAATTATCGAAATTAAAGATATTGCAAGGGTGGCTGGTTTTAAAACTAAATTGTCAGTCCTTTCCCACCAAGTAAGCGTGGAACCTGCTGGTACTATTATCGGCCCGCGAGGTTCGAGAATTAAGAATATCCAAGAACAAGTACACGGTGAACACATTGAAGTCATCGAATATGTTGATGATTTTAAACTTTACATTGTTAATGTTTGTTCTCCAGCTGAAATTGTTGGATTTGCAATTAAAGAACCAACTACACCAGAAGAACGCCGCGAAATAACTCTGGTAGCTCGTTCTGATAAATTAGCTTTGCTGATTGGTAAACGTGGTAGCAATGTACGTTTAATTTCAGAAATGCTAAAAGCTAACATTGAAATCAATACAGTAGAAGAAGCTCATGAAACTAATTTACAATACCAAAGAGTTGAACCACAAACTCTACGTCAACAAACATTCAACCGTGCATACAAAAAATATCATGTGGGTGGAGATGTACTAAAACAATACAATCGTACTAATCCTCATGTTAATAAAGTAACTGATACTACTCCTAAAAGTAATAGTGCTCAACAACATGCTAATGCTATAAAAAAACCAAAAACATCCATTATGCAAGACTTTAAAGGTATGAACAAAGAAGACCTATTGAAAGAATTGGTAGATGTTGATACACCTAAAAATATTGCTGATGATATTAATGAAGAAAATAATAACGATTATCAAGAATAACTTTCAAATAAATTGAACAATAAAGTATTAAGGAGGTAGCGTAATATGAAACCAAGTAAAAAACATGATACTAGACAAAATTTAGACATAAAATCTCAATTTCAAAAAGTAAATACTGGGGTGAAAAATGGTGTTTTCATTTTTAGTTCTCCTCTCACCGTTGAACAATTTGCACAAAAAATTGATAAATCAGCCAGTGAAATACTTAAATATTTTTTCCTCAAAGGTCGCATGTTAACACTTAATACTTTATTAACCGAAGAAGAAATTGGTGAATTGTGTTTAGAATACAACTATGATTTTGAAAAAAGAATAGAAGTGAATGAAACCAATGTTTTAAGTAACATTAAAATTACTGATGATCCTAAAAACTTAAAACCACGCCCCCCTGTTGTAACTATCATGGGACACGTTGATCATGGTAAAACTACTTTATTAGACTACATCCGTAATGCACATGTTGCTCGTGGAGAAGCAGGTGGTATTACACAACATATTGGGGCTTACCAAATTACTTATAAAAATGATAGAATCACTTTCATAGATACCCCTGGTCATGCAGCTTTTACAGAAATGCGTGCTCGTGGTGCTAACATTACTGATATCGTTGTTCTAGTGGTGGCTGCTGATGATGGCATGAAGCCACAAACGATTGAAGCTATTGATCATGCTAGAGCAGCCAAAACTCCCATCATTGTTTTCATTAATAAAATGGACAAGCCAAATGTTAACCCTGATAAGGTTATGACACAGCTAAGTGAACATAATCTTTTATCTGAGGAATGAGGTGGTTCAACCATCACAATCAAAGGTTCCGCTTTAAATGGAGATGGCATCAATAAATTATTGGAAGCTATTATAGTCACTGCGGAAATGAGTGAATACAAAGCTAACCCAAATCGTCTAGCACTAGGTGTGGTTATCGAATCTAATATAGACAAAGGTTTAGGCCCAGTAGCCACTATCTTGATTAAAAACGGTACTTTAGCTAAAGGTGATTTTATTATTGCTGGTAGTACTTTTGGACACATCCGAGTTATGTTAGATGAAAATGGTAAAGAAATTGGCATCGCTTATCCTTCTCAGCCAGTTAAAATTACTGGTTTATCAGAACCACCAGCAGCTGGTGAACATTTTATCGTAAGCACTAATGAGAAAGACATTAAAGAGATTGCTGAAACAATTCGTTTGCATAAGCTAATGCAAAACCGTCAAGCTATTAATTTAAATCAAAGTGAAGTAGTCGATGGAATTAAAAATTTTAATATTATTCTTAAAACAGATGTTCATGGCTCGTTAGAAGCCATTAAAAATATGTTATCAAAAGTTCATGTAGAAGGTGCTAAATTACATATTATTCGATCAGCCGTTGGTGGAATTAGTGAATCTGACGTTACTTTAGCTAAGGCTTCTAAAGCCATTATTATCGGTTTTAACATTAAACCCATTCGTGCTACAAAAGATATTGCAGATAGTCAACAAGTAAAAATTTTGTTCTATGACATCATTTATAAGCTTAGTGAAGATATTCAAAATTTCTTGTTAGGAGAATTAAGTCCAATATTTGAAGAACAAGAGACAGGAGAAGCTATTATTCAACAATTGTGAAAACATTCAGACATTGGTGTAATAGCAGGTTGCTTGGTACAAAATGGCGAGATGAATCGGAATGATAATGCAAGAGTCCTAAGAGATGGTGCTGTTGTTATAAATACTAAAATTGGATCAATGAAACACTTAAAAGAAGTGGTTAACAAAGTAACAGCTGGTATGGAATGTGGTGTTACTTTGGAAAAATATAACGATGTAAAAGTCGGCGATATCATTCAAACATACCGTTTGGTTTCCAAAAAGAGGACAATTTAAAATGGCCAACTATAAACATGCACACTTAGAATCAGAGATTTTAAATTTACTTAATCATACTATTAAACATGAAGTATATGATGAAGTACTAAAACACTGCTCATTTACATCAGTCAAATTATCACCTGATAATTCATTAGCGATTGTATATGTAGATACCTATGATCGTAGTAAAATTGAAGCAATGATTGAGAAGTTAATGCATGCTAAGGGTTTGTTCCGTAATCAATTAGCCCACTACATGAATATTCGCAAAATCCCTGACATTCGGTTTGTAGGGGACACATCAATTGATAATTCTTTGAAAATCGACAAATTATTAGATAAAATACATTAACATCTAAGGTACATCATTATGACTGACAAAGAAAAAGATTTAAATAAAGAATCCGATGTATCTGGTACCAATCTCAAGGTTGAATTTAAACCGTCAGGAGAAAAACCAGAACCTTTTGCAGTGAAAAAAACACCTACTCAAATTAAAATTGAAAATAACCAAACTACCCCCAATTCATTAGATATTAATAGTAATTTGGGCTCTTTCGATTCTGCTAATTTAGACTCTACTTCTAGTGCGGCTTCAATTCCCACAGTTTCTACAGAAAAATTATCTACCTTAGAAAAAATCCAAGAAAAAAATGATGAATTACCTACTGAAACTAGTAAAGATATTAAGATTGATTTTGATAAATTTGAACGCAACAAGCAAGTTAAGGTTAAAACTAAAATAGGAATTAAATTGGATGGTTGACTAAGACAACCGAAATACCTATTACGTATTTGATTGGTTGCACTTGCTATTATTATCATTTTATGAACTGCTCAAATTTGTTATTTGGTATTCGTCACTCATCTTCTTAAACATGGTGGTGCTAGTACTCCTGATTCTTTGTATCATTCTGTGGGAGTTGTTGGCAATATCTTTAGTTATATTTCCATTGGTTTGCCTGTTATTCCATTTCTCTTTTTACTCACCACTGCTATCATCGGCATAAATGGTATGTTGAGTTCACGTACTTTTCATTATTTCCTGTGGATAACATTGATATTAGCATTTACATGCTTTTTAATTAGTACTATTTGTTCTGGTTATTATATGGATATGTTTTATTCTTTTCATTCAGAACCAACCGGTGCTTAATGACGATAAGACTTAGTTAACAAGTCTTTTTTCTTACCTTTTGCATCAAACCATAATTGTGATTGTTTCCCGTTTAATAGAGCAATTTGAAAATTTTGATAACTAGCTTTCAATTTATTATTTTCATAAAAATTATCCTTAATAAAACGCTTAATGTATTCTCGTTGTGTACTATGTTCATTGGGGCAAGAATTTTTAATTAGAGGTATTTTCATTTGTTCGGATAAAGCTTTAGTTAAACTTTCCTTCACCAAAATAAATGGGCGTATTAAGTGGATTCCATTACGATCAAAAAAATTATCGGGCATGAATGTAGCAATTCTGCCTTCGTTAATAAAATTCATAAAAAATGTTTCAATTGCATCATCAATGTGATGACCAGTCGCTAATTTATTGATACCTAACTTTTTAGCTTCACGTACCATAATTGCTTTTTTTAATTTAGCACATAAAGAACATTGTACCTTACCTTGTTTATTACGTTTAGCTTTTAAAATCTCGCCCACATTAGAATCAATGAATTTTACTTTTAAACCCATGTTTTTTAATCATAATTTGTATGGTTTATAGTTAATATTTTTATAGTAATTCATAATAATATGCACACCATAAACTTGAATATTTCATCCTTTTTTATTTTTCATAAAATCAGCATAATGATTCAAAGCAATTAATAATAATGAAGAGTCTTTCCCACCACTTACTCCGACACCAATTTTGTCCCCATCTTGAATAAAATTAAAAGCATTATTCGCACGAATAATACAACCTACTAAACGACGCATTCAAAAATTATAATACAATCTTACTATGAATTATATTTACGTCATTGATAAGCCTAAAGGGTGAACATCAAATGATGTTGTGCAAAAAATTAAACACCACTTTGCTTATCGCAAGGTAGGGCACGGAGGCACATTAGATCCTAATGCTACCGGAGTTTTAGTCATAGGTTACAATGAAGGTACTAAACTATTGACTCAATTTATCACTAATGACAAGGAATATGAGGCTCAAATTCAATTCGGTATTCAAACTGATACTTTTGACATTACTGGCAAAATTATTAATCGAAAATTATTTAATCATATTAGTAAACAATCAATTGAAACTGCCTTAAAATATTTTCAAAATAATGAATATTGACAAACACCACCCATGTTCTCCGCTAAAAAAGTAAACGGACAAAAACTTTATCAATTAGCTAGAAATAATAAATCTATAAATATCAAACCTCAATTAGTCAAATTAATTAATTTTCAAATCATGGGTTTTAATCATGGTGTCTTAAAACTTACCTTAACTGTTTCCAAAGGATTTTATATTAGATCTCTAGCAAATGATTTGGGCGCTAAACTCCAATCGTGTGCTACTTTAATAGAATTAAAAAGAACAAAAAGTGGTCAATTTCATATTATTGATAGCATTACAATGGATCAGCTATTAAAGGATAAGAAACGCTATGAGTAAAATATTGCATTTTCATCAAATACAGACATCTTCTCATTTACCTCTAGTAATAGGTTTTTTTGATGGTTTGCATAAAGGTCACTTAAGGCTATTTCAAGGATTAAACAAACGACAATTCAACATTCTTACTTTCATTAATATTCCTAATAAATCTAAAAATTTATTGTATTCGGATAATAAAAGAATTGCAGATCTAGAACAGCTTGCACCAGCTAATATATTTCTGTTAGATTTACAAAAACACAATCTATTGGCCATGACATTCATTCATAGATTATCAAAAAATATACAACCTAGTCACATTATTGTAGGGTCAGATTTTCAATTTGGTAAACATCGACATGGAAATATTAGTCAATTAAAAGAATTTTACCATGTCAAAACTATTAAAATAACACCAAAATATAAGACGACTAATATTAAAAAATACATATTGAACGGAAATATTCCAATGGCAAATAAGTTATTATTTGAACCATATACATTAACAGGTGTCGTAAAACATGGTAAAGGTATAGGGCATAAGTTAGGTTATCCTACTGCTAACATCAATTTAGGTAACAACGTTATTCAACCAAAGGAAGGTTCTTATCAAGCATTTACATATATCAATAAAGTTAAATATCCTTCTGCTGTCTTTATCCACAATCATTTATTGGAAACTCATATTTTTCATTTTCATAAAGATATTTATGAAAAAATAATTTCAATTCAACTCATTAAATATCACCAAACTATGAACCAAACTAACAATTTTACATCACTCAAGAAAATTATTAAATATAAAGTCCAATCCATTCAATCTCAATTCAAATAAAACAATGTTAATTAAATAAGAATTGTTTTATCAAACCCCCCCCATCATATAATACTCTCATGCAACTT
>JAIRME010000030.1 GCA_031258945.1 Mycoplasmataceae bacterium
GGTGATTTACCCAACGGTTTTCATTTTGATGGTAAAACTTTAACTTTTGATGGCAAAACTGCTCCTAGTGACTACGGTACAGTTAAATTAAAAGCAACAGCCTATGATGGTAGTGGTAAGACTAAGGTTTTTGATATTCATTATTACAACGTTGAAACTATTGATGAAGATAAATGTGCTTTGTTATTATGTGATGGAAGAGTAGAATATGAAGATGTCGCTGTATCTGAGGATGGTACATTAACATTCCCATCAAGTACAGTTGCACAAGATATAACGAATGGAGTCTATTTTTGCGGAAGAATTAAGTGTCCCTATCAAAACAATTGGAAATAATTTCTTAAGTTCATTTAGTGCTTTAACCTCAGTTGATTTATCTCAATTTGGGCAAGTTATTTCAATTGGAAATTATTTTCTTAGTAATTGTTATTTTTTAACTTCGATAGATTTATCATCATTGTAGTCAAGTTACTGCGATTGGACAATCTTTTCTTTTATATTGTTATGCTTTAACTTCAGTTATAGTAGGCAATGTAAATTTTGGAGAAATAACAATATCATCAACTGGTTGTATGGTCGGGGTAACCAATTTAACCACTAATAAAATTTACGGTAATAAAGGCACAGAATTTAAGACGGCGATTGGCACGACTATAAGTGATTGAACAGTAGAAGAGTAATTTCTATTTTATTAATAATTTAACAAATTCAAATTATTACACCTTAATTATTTTGGTTTTCTTATTTGATTGTCCATAAATTGTTATGTACAACGTCAGTTGAATTTATACATCATCAAGCACTAATTACCTTTTAATTAGTTTGACATTGATAATTTCGCCTAACTAAGCAAAATATTAGTAAACACAAACTTCATTTTTATTCCTTATTTATCAAAAATATGAGTATATTTTACTCATGGCAAATGTGATACATAAAGAGCGAACCATAAATATCAAAAATTCCCCATTTTATACTGCTCTTTGGATAGCGACAAGTTGTATTTGTTTTGTAGCTTTTGCTTTTACTATCATTGTAATTCTATTACCACCAATTAATAGCGGGCAACTAGATCATGTTAAATTATTTGGATTCTATGTTCCCGAAATTGCCATTCCTTCATTATCTTGAACATTTTATGTCTCTTTGAGTTTACTGATTTTTTCCTTAGCTTTTAGTATTTGAATATTAATGGTTGATCACCGAACTTATCGTTTCAATGCTTCTGCTCCTTTTATTAGGGTTTCATTCTTTGCTTTAATTTTAGCAATTCTAATGTTTCTCACTGGGATCATGAATTCCCCTACTTTCAATAGTAATTGAGTTTCTAACATGATTTGATCTCATCAATTCAATGGATATCATCTAACAGGGCTAGGTATATTCCTGCTTGTTGCTATGTCGCTTTATTTTCTCTATTTTGGTTATGAATTATTGGTAGGTTACACGCATACAATTTTGTTAAAGTCTCGTATTCGTTTAGTTAATCCACAAGACGTCGATGTTCTTTCACATGTTTATGCAACCCACCGTGACAAGATTACATTAATGTACTCCAAAATGTTTCGTTGACGTTATAAATTTAAAGCACATTATAAGTTTCATAACCAAGTTAAACATTGACGTTTACTTAACAAGTACATTATTATTAATCTTGCGTACTCCTTATTATTCACATTATCAATCATTTATTGGATTGTATTTTTAACTGTTTTTAATGATAAAAGCCCTTTTGCCACCCAAGGGTGATTTATACCGACTTTTATTTTTTGTGTATTCTTTCTTTTTTGAATATTGTTTTTAATTTTAAATGTTTCTTACAATTTTAAACGTTGTCGGAGCTTTGATAAAGAAGTTCAACGAAAAGATTATTTACTTTATGGCTACGGTTCGTTTATACCATTCATTGGTAGTTATGCCGAAATTAAATATCGTAAAAAAATAGCAAAAGAACGTAAAGATGAAATAGTGGTTCGACGTAAACATCATATAGTTATGTATGCTATTATTCGTTTTTTTAATGTAGTTATTTTAGTAATTAGTGGTATTGTAACAATTTTGGTAGCTTTTGTTGCTTCTTCGTTACTTGTACGTTATAGCCCCATTCCTGATACTGCTGAACCACTTGTAGTTAGTGATAATAGATTAATACCGCTTCGTACTGGTTATGAAGCAATGACTCTAAAAGATATTAGCAATCCAGACAATGATCGTGTTTATAGTGCTTTAACCTACAATACTGGATTTAATGCTTACAACCACAATATGCATTTCTTTATGGATGAAGATGGTCACTTTTTAAATGGCCAATCTTGGGCAGAGAGCCAAGCTGCTATTAAACAATCACTCAACGGTGTGGCGCGTACCCTTGGTATGTATCACGACACAATGAACCAAGATCTTTTTACTTTTAATTGAGATGATCGTGCTTTAGATGCCAGTGAGTTAAGTGGTGCAAGGGATATATGGCAAACAAATTTTAACGATCAAGATTCTTTAGATTATGGTAATTGGGATAGTGATAATATGGTGTATGGACCTACAAGTTATGGTACAGCAAACATATTTAAAGATGAACAAGGTGACTATCAAGCTGATCAAACACTTGGTACTACGCAAGGGTTATATGATTTTTTATCTTTTGAGGAATTAGACCAAGACTCCACTCGTTCATATTATGTTCCAGAATATGACACATTGCGTGCAACCCCCATTTTAATGAATACCTATTATGCTAAGCAATTCCAAAGGGTAAGCGACATATATGCCACTAATTATGCTTATAACTATGTCGTACCTTTTGTACCAGTGCCATTAAATCAAATGCACGGGAAAGTTATGGGCGGGCAAGCAACTATGTCCCGTTTCACTATTCAAAACTCCCAGCGTTATGCACTAACTAGTTTAGGTGGTATTTTAGGCTTGTTTCAGTTACGTCGTTGTGTTTCAATTAATGAAATTCCAATCGTAGATGAAAACAATCAACCTATTATTTCTCCAACCACTAATTTACCTATTCACTTTACTTATATTACCGGACATTTAGATGCTTATGATAACGGTGGGACCATTCGTCGTGTCCAATTACAAGGAATTAATCAAATCTTTGAAAATGAGCTATTTACGCATGATGAAAATGGTAATCGTATTGGTGAAACTGGTAACTATGTATTAATGGGTGCTGACTGGAATTTATCTTTACCAGAAACTAAAGGATATGAGGGTGATAATACCGACAATGACCCAGCTATCGCTCCATGGAATTTTAAAGAATATAAATCTAATGCTAATGTCACTGATGTAGAGAATCAAAACAATTGGGTAGAAAACGAAATTTACAACCATGATAAAGTGTACAAAAGTGGTGATTTTGTTACTTACAGTCTTCCATTTGAAGATTCCGACCCCACTCATACTACACTTAACAATGTCATTGGTTTAGATCCTACTTCAGGTGGGAAGGCTGTAGCTAATAATTCTGTTTACTCCAATTATCCAAGTGTAGATTGATTAGATGATCCTATTTGGGAAAGAGGTTCTGCTCTTTACGAAGCAATTGGTGATGTACCGCTTGATGAACGTCCGGTGGTTTATGATTTAGCTAGTAGCACTGCTAAACTAAACAGCAAGTATTGAAAATATGCTCTTCACCCACATTATACAAACACTTCCATTACCAAGAATGTGCGTGAACAATATATCCCTATTGCTAATCCAAACCAAGAAATTCTCACTAGTGAACATGATAATTTAAACAACTATCGAGCTGCAACTTTTTATGGTAACCATGCCATCCCTAGTGTAAGACATGCTGGTGATGCTTATGTTGGGAGTGACGGAATGCAAACTTTGAGCGATCTCAATATTTTTAAAACCAATATTGATGGATTTTTAGCTTCCTACAATGTCAATGTAGAAGCAACTTTTGCTTATGATAATAATTTTGTTTATTCTGATCATATGCCTGTTTCCATTAAGTTCACACTAAAATCAATGTAAAAATACACTACCAATTATGGTAGTGTATTTAATGTTTGGCTGGGATGGGTGGGTTCGAACCACCGCCTGTCGGATTCAGAATCCGAAGCCTTACCACTTGGCTACATCCCAATGGTGACCCGTATCGGATTCAAACCGATGAATGCCGCCTTGAGAGGGCGGTGTGTTAAATCACTTCACCAACGGGCCTTCATTATGATTAGTAATCATAACATATCTAAAACAAGCTGATAGTTTAGATTTTTAATATTTTTATCAATGGTTTTAGTAGTGTACGGTAATTATTTTAAAAATAAATAAGCCATTTTCTTAAAACATGTTTATTACTATGTCATTGAGGATATTAAAATGAATCCAAACGAATTCTATAAAACATTAGTTGTTAATTTAAACGATTTTCAAATGAGTTAAATATTATTTGAGGTATATGTTGGTTATATGAAACAAAGGAATGAATTGATAGATATGTTTTGTTATATTTTATTTTTGTGATGGCAAGAGTTGGAATGCAACTAAAACTAAAATGTTAGTATCAAACATTGTGCAAGATATGTTGCCATTAATTACTTCAACTCCACCAATATGATTTTGGAGCTTTTACAGGGAAATTACGATTCGTCTTGATAATAATTGTAAGACTTAATAAGTCTAAAAAAATAATTAATAGATAGTTTCAAAAATCTTCTTGATTATTATGCGTTTTTTGGAACTTGTTATAATCTATGCTTAATATGAGTAAAAATTTGTTGATTATTGAATCGCCTAATAAAATAGAAACAATTGGTAAATATCTAAAAAATGAAGATTTCAAAATCATGGCAACCATTGGACACATTAGAGACTTGTCCACACGAGGCATGGGTTTTGATGAAAAAACTTTGGAACCGAAATGAATTATTCCAACGGGAAAAAAACGAGGCATTCGTAATGAAAAAAGTAAACAAGAAATTATTAATGAAATTAAAACGGAAGCTGCTAAAGCTACCAAAATTTATTTGGCAACTGACCCTGATCGTGAAGGTGAAGCGATTGCTTGGCATGTATACGAAATACTTAACGATAAAGATAAAGCCAAGTGCTTTAGAATCACTTTTAATGAAATAACTAAACCTGCCATTCTAAAAGCATTGGAAAACCCCCGTAAAATTGATATTCGTTGAGTACAGTCACAATTCGCTAGAAGAATTTTAGATCGACTTGTCGGTTATCGCTTATCTAAATTGGTACGTGAAAAAATGCGTGGTACATCGGCTGGGCGTGTTCAAACGGTTGCTTTAAAATTTATATACGATCGTGAAAAAGATATTGAACGATTTAAGGAAACCAAGTGGTGAACAGTAGATGTAACCCTTGAAAATAATGCTAAATTAATTCTTCGTGATTTGCCTGCTGTAATTCGGAAAAAAGTTAATCTAACTAAAACTGAAGAAGAAGAGGGAAGTGGGATAGATTTTGCTGATGCCACAAGCGCTCAATTAGTAGTTGATGCATTAGAAAAGACTTTTAAAATTTATGCAATCGATGATCCTACCCAAAAAAATAGCAATCCACGAGAGCCTTATAAAACATCTACCTTGCAACAAGATGCCATTAACAAACTAGGCTGAAATGTCGGCAAAGTAACGATTGTGGCACAACACTTATATGAAGGGATAAAAATTAAAGGTGAACATGTTGCTTTAATTTCTTACCCACGTACTGATAGTATTCGGATTGCCACTACTTTTAGTGATATGGCAAAAGATTTTATTCTTAAAAAGTATGGCGAAAAATATTATCAGATGCGCCACTTTACTAATAATAAAAAAGCCGAAAGTGAAAATGTGCAAGATGCTCATGAAGCAATTCGAATTATTGATCCATTTACTACACCTGAATCGCTTAAAAGTATTATTACACGCGAAGAATATTCGCTTTATAAATTAATCTGAACGCGTACAATGGCGGCTTTTATGACTCCAGCCCGTTACGAAACAACTATTGTGCGTTTGCAAAATAATAATTGTAAATTTTATACTTACAACCGTCGATTAATCTTTGATGGTTATCGTAAAATTTATCAGCATTATCAAGATAACGAAACTGAATACGATATTCAAGTTAGTAAATTAAAAGTAGGTCAAACTTTGAAAATGTTAAATGTTGAAGCAAAAGAGCATACTTCCATGCCTCCCCCTCGATTCAACCAAGCCAGTCTAATTAAAGCATTAGATGAAGCTGGAGTGGGGAGACCTTCGACTTATCGTTCTATGGCTAATATGGCAGTGGAACGAGGGTATGCCAAATTAGACAGTCGTGCTTATGTGATGTTACCGATTGGAAATACTGTTGTAGAGGGATTGAATCAATATTTTCCTGAAATTTTAGATAAAGAATTTACCAAAAAAATGGAAGAACATTTAGATGATATTGCTAATCATGATGCCGGTTGAAAAGAATGAATACTAAGAGATTTTAAACCTAAGTTTGATAAAGAGTTATCAACAGCTCAAACTGAAATGATTAAGCCTGAGCCAGAACAAGTTGGGCGCCCTTGCCCTCAATGCGGTAAACCATTAATTTATCGAACATCCAAACGAACAGGCGTCCAATTCATTGGTTGTTCAGGTTTTCCGCAATGTAAGTATGCAGAATTCCCTAACTCACCCAAACGAGTGGTGTTAGATGAAAAATGTCCGCTTTGTGGTAAAAATTTAGTGGAACGTACTAATCGTCGTGGTCAACCATTTGTAGGTTGCTCAGGTTTTCCCAAATGTCGTTATATTCGTAAAGTAGATAAAAATGGTAAAATAATTGAGTTTAAAAACGATAAACCTAAATTTGCTAAATCCAATAAATTTAAAAAGAAAGGGAAGAAAAAATCATAATGTCCATCAAAAACATTACTTCCAGAGAAGAATTTCATCAAATAATTTCACAAGGGTCTACATTAGTGGATTTTCATGCCGTTTGATGCGGTCCTTGTAAAATGCTAACACCGATACTTGAAAAAATCACCACTTTAGTTAACGATATTAACTTTATTAAAGTGGACATTGATCAACTAATTAGTATTGCTCACGAATTTAATATTCGTAGTGTACCCACAGTTTATTTATTTCAGGATGGTAAAGCAGTTAATCATTTCGTTGGTTTTAAACCTGAACACCAAATCTTGGAATTTATTAATCAAAATAAAAGATAAGCTTATCGCTTATCTTTTTTTCTTGCCACCACAACCACATCCGCAGCTTGTTTTTTTGGCTTTCTTTTTTGCAGGCATTATTTCTCCTTAAATTTTCATGAAACCATTATAGAGAATAATGATAATTTTTAGTCAAAAATAAAGTGTGCCAAATAAAGTTGGTGGAACGAAAATTAATTAATCGACAAACTTAACTTTTATATTTGTTCAAACATTTCCTTGCATATGTTTTTCTCATGTGTACATGACACCTTTCAATTGACGCCGCCACTACAGTTACAATTTGACCTTTTACATTACATCTAACAGTTTAAGGTGTGTAGTAATTATGTAAAACGATTGTATTCAATGGTTTTACTTTTTATGGTTTCTTCGTCTCTTAGATTAAAAATTAATTGTTTATTTTTATAATTCATATTGCACTAGTTCTTTTATGATATGAAACGGTTCACTTAGTTGGACTATTTTATTGATTATTGGGGAATAACAGTTTGTCGATTAATTAATTTTCTATCCAAAATAGAAATTCTTAGCGTAATCATTTTAAAAGAATAAAAAGCACCCCATTAGGTAGATAACTTGTTGCATGTAAAGATTATGCAATGATGGGTGGGTTGATAAAGAATTTAGAAACTCTACACTTTACTTGATCTAATCTTCTTAGATTACTTCCTATGTATAATGCTTATTAATATTGTATTATTAATAAGCGAATAATCCATGTGGAGGTAGGATGGTCGGATACCTAGTGTTGGAAAACGGCTTAGTTTTTTCAGGAAAACGAATTGGTTATAAAAGAGATGCTATCTTTGAAGTGGTTTTTAACACAGGTATGTCC
>JAIRME010000009.1 GCA_031258945.1 Mycoplasmataceae bacterium
ATTCATTAATAATTGTAAAGTTTGTATTACGTTGGCTTAGTAATTTAAGGTTATTTTTATACTTTTCTATTAGTTTAAGTGTTTTATTATAATTTTTCATGACGATAGGACAATCGTTAACACCCTCATGGGTGTTTTTTTATTTTTCATTCTAATTATTGTCACTTAAATTAGTTTGTCACTTAATTTATTTTCACTCCAATTTTTACTTTAACAGTATTAATTCGATATATTTTATTTTCGCAGATATATAACACTATATATTTTTGTAGTGTGGGTTCTTTTTATTTAATTAACAAAAATTACAGTGCTCGTTTAAATTAGCTTCTTAATGTTTATAATTTTGTCATGTTATACATTATTGATCACCCTATTATTAAAGTAAAGTTGTCACGTATGCGCAACAAGGATACTGATTCCAAAGCTTTCCGTTCCAATTTAGTGGAACTAAGTGAATTAATGGCCTATGAAGTTACAAAAAATTATCATACTACTACTTTTCCAATTCAAACACCATTAGGCCCAACAAATGGCTATAGAATGCAAGAAAAGATTGTGTTAGTACCTGTCTTAAGAGCAGGATTGGGGATGGTAGATGGATTTAAATTGATTATACCCCAAGCCCCCATTGGTTTTATTGGTTTATACCGTAATGAGAAAACACTAAAACCAATTGAATATTATTGCAAGATGCCTGAAAGTATTTATGGTGCCAATATCATTGTATTAGATCCAATGTTAGCAACTGGTCACTCTGCATCACGGGCTATTTCCATTTTAAAAGAATATAAACCTAAAACCATTAAATTAGCCTGTATTGTTTCAGTTAAAGCTGGTATTAATGAAGTACAGAAACATCATAAAGATGTAGACATTTATGTAGCGGCTGTAGACAAAAAATTGGATAAAAATGGCTATATTGTACCTGGTTTAGGAGATGCAGGAGATCGTATTTTTGGAACTAAATAAGGTTAGAAATTCGGATTCATTCTATGTATTTTCTGCTTTTTGAAGTGGAGGACTATCTTTTTTAGGACTTATTATTAGTATTGTAGTAGGTTTAGTGGTGCATCGTTTTGATGTCTTATTTTCATTTGTTATTAATTTACCATTTCCAATTTTTGTTGTTTGAGTTTCTTCTAAAACCATCAATTGAATTTTTAGCTACATTAAAAATGGTGGGCAAAAGAAACAAATTATTCTGTTTTCAATGCTTTTATTTATATTAAAATACATTATCGTTGTGACACCATTAATTATTGGCTTAATAATTAATCAAGTAGTGAACACAACGATATTTGATCCATTGACTTTAGTGGTGGGTGCATTGATTTATCCAACTACCACACTCATTGTCCAATGGTATTTTATAAGAAAGGAAAACACTAAAACAGCTTAATGGAAAAGTGAAATCCAACGTCGTTAGAACCTGAAATCATTACAATTCTAGTTGTAACAGCTATTATTTTTATAGCGTGTTTGATTTACTATTTGAAATTAAAGAAGATTAAAGTAAATGAAGCACCAGCTGGGTATGTTTTAGTAATTCAAATATATATTCAATATATTCGTGCTTTGGTAGTAGACATCATGGGTAAGCGGTTTGAAAAACTAACACCTTTTTTTGTTTTTTTAATGTCTTATTTATTGTGTTGTAATTTAATAGGGATTGTGGGTTTTGATTATCCTACTGGTTCATTAACGGTTACTTTAAGTTTGGGATTGATTATGTTTATTGGTACTTTTGTAATTGGTTTTAGATTTCAAAAGTTGTCATATTTGACTAGATTTTGTATTAACTATAAGAGTAAAAAAACGGGTAAACATTATCCAATTATGGTAAATCCATTGAATTTGATTGAAGTGGTTACCCCGCTTATTTCTATTTCCTTTCGTTTATGGGGTAATATTTTTGCAGGTGGTGTAATTGTTTCTTTGTGGTATTTTATGTTTGGCTATCTTACTAGTTTTATTCCTATCATTGGTGTATTAAGTTTATTAACAGGATTAGTGGCACCACCTATTCATGGTTATTTTGATATTTTTGTTGGTTGTATTCAAGCTTTAGTATTTACGATGTTAACTATGGTTTACTGGTCATTAGCTAAAGATCACGGGAATTATGAAGTCAAAGATGAAAATCTCATTGATGTAAAACAACTGAATGTCGTTAGAACAAAGTAAAGAGTAGATTATTAAAAGTGTTAGATATATAAATTCAATTTGTTTTATCTCTTAACTGCCCTTTAGTGAATATTCATTTTTTCAGTAGACTATTTCTTGTCATAAATAATTAATATAGTTATATAACTAATGACATTAATTAAAGTATAGGAGTTAAAATGACAGATATATTAACTGCACTTTCTCAAGCAGTAGGCGATGTAAATAGTACGGGAAGCTTAGGTGCTTATATTGGTGCTGGATTGGCTGCAATTGGAGGTTTAGGCGCCGGTATTGGGCAAGGTTATGCGGCTGGCAAAGCTTGTGAGGCAATAGCGCGCAATCCAGAAATGGAATCACGTGTACGTACTATGATGATTGTGGGTGCAGCAATTGCTGAAACATCTGCAATTTATGCATTAATTGTTGCTTTATTATTAGTTTTTGTTGTTGCGAAATAATTCAATTCGGATAATTATTAAATAACATGAGCAAACAAGGAGTAAGACTTTCACTATTTTTAAGCGGTATTATTATTTTATTTATGCCGTTTGTTTTCTTGCTTACTGCATGTCAACCATTGAGTTCTGATACAGTTGTTAATGATTTGTTACCAAATTTATGAGTATTTTTAACACATTTATTTGCTTGTACATTTTTATTTATCATTATTATGTGATTGGCATGAAAGCCAACTAAAACTTCTTTAGAAAAGCGTCGTGCTTATATTGCCAATGAAATTGCTGAAGCAGAAAAATCTCGCCGTGAAGCTTTTGAAAAATTAAATGAAGCTGAGCAAACTCGAATTCAAGCACATACACAAGCAAAAGTGATTATTGACAATGCTACGAGTCAGGCCTATGTTAAAAAAGAAGCAATCGAAAGCGAAGGTAAGATTAATGCTAAAAAAATTGTGGCGGATGCGCAGCAACAAGTTTTACGTTTAGAAAATTCTATTGTGCAAGATAACGAAAAGAAGATTTTAGATATTGCCTTTAGTGCAACTGAAGCGTTGTTGAAAAAGAATTTTAAAGAAGCTGACGATGAAAAATTAGTGAAAGAATTTATTGACAAATTAGCAAATAAAAAAATAGGAGATAAATAAGTATGATTAACAATGTTGACAATAATTATGCTTATGTTCTTTTTGCACTTGGTATGAATAAGAATAAATTGCAATCATATTATGAATGAACTAGTCAATTACTAACTATTTTGGAAAGCAATGAAAATTTTTGTCGATTATTAGCAAATGCAAGTATCGAAAAAAAAGAACGTAAAAGTATGATTGACGAAATATTTGGACATGAATTAGATGAAACTTTTATCTATTTTTTATGAGTAGTGATTGATTTTAACCGTGTGCGAGATTTAATTAATATTTTTAAACTATTTTTGAAATTATGTCAGCAGCACTTTGGTATCAACTATGTCCAAGTTTCATCTGCTTATTCATTAACTGACGAACAGATTACAGCTTTAAAAAAGGCATTAGAGGATGGAATGGGATTAGCTAGAGTAACTATTAATAATTTAGTAGATCCAAAATTAATTGGTGGGATTAAATTAAAAACACATGCTATTTCCATTGATGATACTATTCGTAATAAACTAGATAAAATGCGCGAAACTTCATTTAAGTTGGCACAACAAGGAGAGTAATATGTCATTAAAAAATGTTGACCAATTTTCAACTATCATCAAAGCTAAAATTGCTAAATATGCTCAACGCACTTCCATTAGTGAAGAAGGAAAAGTCATTTCAATTGGAGACGGTATTGCTAATGTAACTGGTTTAGACAATGTCATGTTGAATGAACTAGTCCGTTTTGAAAATGGTTCTTATGGAATGGCATTAAATTTAGAGGCAGATTTTGTCGGAGTGGTTTTATTAGGTGAATATGACAACATTAATGAAAATAGTGTGGTTAAACGAACTAAACGAGTTGTGTCCGTGCCAGTAGGCGATGTTTTGTTAGGGAGAATTATTGATCCACTTGGGAATGCAATTGATGGGAAAGGCACTATTACATCCGAGCATTTTATGCCAATTGAAAAAATTGCACCAGGGGTAATGACACGTAAATCTGTTTCTGAGCCATTAGAAACTGGTATTTTATCAATTGATTCAATGTTTCCCATAGGTAAGGGGCAACGTGAATTAATTATTGGAGATCGTCAAACAGGTAAAACAACGATTGCCATAGATACTATTCTTAATCAAAAAGGGAAAGATGTTTATTGTGTTTATGTGGCTATTGGACAAAAAAATTCTTCTATCGCGCAATTAGTGCGAACATTGTCTGCTAAAGAAGCACTGGCATATACTGTTGTTGTTTCGGCAACTGCTAGTGATATTCCAGCTTTAAAATATATCGCTCCCTATACTGGTATTACCATCGCTGAGGAATGAATGAATAAAGGGAAACATGTTTTAATTGTTTATGATGATTTATCAAAACACGCTGTAGCATATCGAACATTATCTCTTCTATTACGTCGTCCACCTGGTCGTGAAGCTTATCCTGGAGATGTATTTTATTTACATTCTCGTTTGTTAGAAAGAGCTTGTCGATTAAATGAGGATAATGGTGGTGGTTCTATTACGGCTTTACCAATCATTGAAACACAAGCTGGAGATATTTCTGCTTACATTCCCACAAATGTAATTTCAATTACTGATGGGCAATTATTTATGATGACATCATTATTTAATGCTGGTCAACGTCCAGCCATTGATGCTGGTCTATCGGTTTCGCGTGTTGGTAGTGCCGCCCAAATTAAGTGTATCAAACAAATGTCAGGTTCACTTAAATTAGAGTTAGCTCAATATCGTGAACTGGATGCATTTAGTCAATTTGGTAGTGATTTAGATGCTGAGACAAAAAAAATTCTTGAACATGGTAAACGTGTAATGTTAATGATTAAACAACCTCAAAATCAACCATTAGATCAAATTGTTGAAGCCATTATGTTATTAACAATAAAAGAAAAATTGATTAAATGAATTCCGATTGATAGTTTTGAAGATTTTAAGTTGCAATTAATTCCGCATTTACAAAAGATAACGTTAACTGAAGAATTAAGAAAGAAAAAAGAATTTGACCAAGATTTAATTAACCGATTCGTGAAAGATTTAAAACAATTTATTAAAACTTATGTTTTAAGTATTCAAGGTTATGATATTAAACAATATGGTTCACCCAATGAATTAGATGAAATTAATAAGGCGACAAGTAAATAGTTATGCAATCCCTAGATGAAATCAAACGTCGTATTCGTTCAATACAAACTACCTCTAAAATTACTGGCGCAATGAAATTAGTGGCAACCGCGAAAATGAAAAAAGTAATGAACCAATTTAAAAAAGTTAATATTTTTTGTCAGGATTTTTACAACATTATTGAAGAATTGGTACAAAATGTGTCTCCTTCAACCAAAAACAAAAACCAAACAAAAGGTAATTTGTGAATATTAATCTGTTCATCGTTAGGATTGTGTGGTGCATTTAATATTAATATATGCAAGTACTTGATTAGTAAAATGCAGCCTAGTGATAAAGTAATTGTTATTGGACGAAAAGGATATGCTTACTTGAAATCACGAGACTTTGGCGAAAGAATCATTGAACATGTGGATTTTTCAGATAATGTACTAGATTATTTTGAAGTATTACCATTGAGTGAAGAGATTATTACTTATTTTAATAATCATGAATACGATGCTGTTCATTTGGTTTATACTAAATTTGTCAATTCACTTACTTTTACTCCTACTAGTATTCAATTATTACCATTTGATAGTTCATTATTTAAGCATGAAGACAAACCAAAGGGACTTAAAGTTAATGTGGATTTAAATGAACAAAATAAAGAAATTGAATACGAACCAAGCAAAATGGATATTTTAAAAAGTTCATTATCCATTTTTGTTACGACTAGTTTATATACGGCAATCTATGAATCGCGTATATGTGAAAATGGTTCCCGACGCAATGCGATGGAAACTGCCACTGATAATGCTAGGGAATTAATTGATGAATTAACGCTAGAATTTAATGAGGCTCGTCAGCAAAACATTACCCAAGAAATTAATGAAATTGTTGCAGGAGCAGACGGCAGCACACTTTAGGAGACACGATGCAAAATAACAAAGAAGTAAAGATAAAAGATAATAATGGAGTGATTTTAGAAATCCTTGGTCCAGTTGTTAATATTAGATTCCCTGACAATAAATTACCTAATATTAACGATGCTTTAAGTATTACTAAATCTGATGGTTCAAAAACGATTTTGGAAGTAGCCCAAATTGTAGGTGACGATGTAGTCCGTTGTATTTCCATGGGGCCAACCGAAGAACTACAAAGAGGTCAAGTTGTTGTACAAACTGGTGGATCAATTAAAACACCAGTTGGTAAAGGTGTGCTAGGACGTATGTTTAATGTTGTTGGGCAACCAATTGATAACAAACCGATGCCCAAGGATATTAAATTTATGCCAATTCATCGTGAGGCTCCAAGTTTTGCTGAACAAGCAGCAACCACGGAAATTTTGGAAACCGGGATTAAGGTAGTAGATTTGCTCATCCCATATATTAAAGGTGGTAAGATTGGTTTATTTGGTGGAGCGGGGGTAGGAAAAACAGTTTTAGTGCAAGAATTAATTCATAACATTGCTGTCGGTCATGGTGGTTTGTCAGTATTTGCAGGTGTTGGTGAAAGAACACGTGAAGGAAACGATCTCTATCATGAGATGATTGAAGGTGGCGTTATTGATAAAACTACTTTAGTATTTGGTCAAATGAATGAGCCACCAGGAGCACGTATGAGGGTGGGTCTAACAGCCTTAACGATGGCCGAATATTTTCGAGATGAACAACACCAAGATGTGTTGTTATTCATTGATAATATTTTTCGTTTTACCCAAGCCGGTAGTGAAGTATCGGCTCTGTTGGGACGTATGCCATCAGCTGTGGGGTACCAACCAACATTAGATTATGAAATGGGTCAGTTGCAAGAACGAATTACTTCTACCAAAGATGGTTCCATTACTTCTGTACAAGCCATTTATGTGCCTGCTGATGATTTAACTGATCCTGCTCCTGCTACTACTTTTACTCATTTGGATGCCAAAACTGTTTTAGATCGTAAAATTGCTTCATTAGGAATTTATCCAGCCATTAATCCTTTGGAATCTTCTAGTCGTTTGTTAGATCCTAACATTGTTGGAATAGAGCATTATAAGACAGCTCGTAAAGTGCAAGAAATTTTACAAAAGTTTGAAGAATTACAAGATATTATTGCTATTTTAGGTATGGATGAATTAAGTGAAGAGGATAAATTAGTTGTGGCGCGCGCTCGTCGAATTCGTAATTTTTTAAGCCAACCATTTTTTGTGGCGGAAAAATTTTCTGGGTACAAAGGAGCATATGTCAAAGTAAAAGATACAGTAGCAGGTTTTAAAGAAATTATTGACGGAGGATGTGACCACATTCCTGAGCAACACTTTTTATATGCTGCTACCATTACTGATGTCAAACAAAGATATAAACCAGAACCAATCAAATAATTATGTCCAAACTATTTAAACTTAAAGTGGACACGCCAGGAGGAACATTATTTGAAGATGATGTTCTACAAGTGGAAATCAAAACACCAAATGGGATGGTAGGTTTTTTAGCAGATCACCAGCCATCTATCGGCTCAGTTTTACCTTCTATTTGTTACATTCGCGATGATAAAGGTGAACGAGTATCTGCAGTGGTTAACACTGGTATATATCGAATGGATGGTAAACAAATTAATATCATCACTGATTTTTTTGATTTCACTGATAAAATTAACCAATCTGTTTTTGAAATTCGTAAACAAAGAATTGAACAAGCAATTAGCAATAAAAACGTGAAGAATATTAAAATTTATGAAGGCATTCAACGTAAACTGCAAAATGAATTAGAAAAATTATCTAAATTAAGTAAGAAAACTTAAGTTACAAGAAACTTTCAAATTTTTTACTTTTACTTGGGTGCTTTAATTTTCTTAATGCTTTAGCTTCAATTTGTCTTACTCGTTCACGGGTATTACCATATTTTTGAGCAATTTCATCTAATGTATATTCTTGGATGTAAGGAGTAATTCCAAAACGCATACGAATTACATCTTGTTCACGGTCTGTTAAGTTTTTTTTCAAAAATTCATCAAAATTATCAGTTAATAAATCTTCGTCTAAATGTTGATCAGGTCGTTTACTCACATTATCTACAGCAAAATCTGCGAAGTTATTGTCTTTTTCATCACCTACGGGTTTATCAATAGAGGCTGGATTAACAGCAATTTTTTTCAGCTGAGAAACTTTCTGTTGGTTAAAGCCTTTTGCAGTTCCGCCTAAACCTTCAGTTAATTCATCAATGGTAGGTTCGCGACCTAATTCATTAGCTAATTCACTTTGTTTTTTAATTACTTGGTTGATTAATTCATTCATGTGTACAGGCACTCGAATTGTTTTACTATGATCTGCGATGGAACGGGTAATGGCTTGACGAATCCACCAAGTGGCATAAGTGGAAAATTTATTGCCTAATTTATAATCAAATTTTTCAATGGCTTTCATTAAACCCATACAGCCTTCTTGGAATAGATCGTCAAGATCTAGTCCACGGTTTAAGTAAATACGTACATTTTTAACTACCAAACGTAAATTGGCAATAACTAATTTGTCGCGAGCATAACGACGATTTTCTAAGTCTGCATCTACCAATAATTTGGCTAATTCAATTTCTTCATTATGCGAAAGTAACTTAGATTCACCTAATACACCCAATAGAGCTTTAACATTATCAGTTAGTTTATCAGAAGTAGAAAGTTTACTTCTAATTGTGTTTACCTCTAATGATTCATCATAACCTTCTTCATCTATTACTTCAATACCTCGTTCTAATAATTTATCAGTGATATCGTCGTATAGTTGAGTGGTTCAGTTGTAACGATCAAAAACCGTACGGATTTTCTTAAATTTAAGTTGATTTTTATTACGACCACGTTTTTTAACATCACCAGCTAATTTACCAATTAATTCGTTTAATTCAAATTGAGAAACATCTGGTTTAGCAACTGCACCTTCCAAAGCTTTGACACGGTCGTGTTTAGCTCTTTTTAATTCCAATTTAGCAGAAGCTTGATTATCGGTTAACTTCTCCTTAGCCTTAGTATTCTTTTTTTTAGTTTTACTAATAATTTTATGTTTTTTTGACTTTTTAATATTTTTCATAGTCTACATAAATACCTAATAAAAAAATCAATAACTTATGTGATATAATCAATATATGTCAAAGATTGGTAAAAGTCGATATCAATCAATGAAAAACCATCTGTGAGATGTATGATACTGAACGAGTTTGTTTAGACAATTTCATCAACGCTACCCCAACGTTAATGAATTAAATCACTTAAAGAAAATTTTAAAATCTCATAAATTAGGTTTTTTTATTGAATGAGCCCATGTTTATGAACATATTTATCGTAATAACGAAAGAATGAATATAAAACTGTGAAGTAAGTCATTACCATCATATCAAGATAATACTTATCAATACATTGTTAATCATAAAACTGGTATCATTTACATTATTGATAAACTAGAAAACAAAAATATTCCAATTGCAGTATTGGAGGAAGGTTATTACACAATTTATGAGAATAAATTTGCTTTTCAGCAATACATTGATAATAAAATTAGAAAAAAGCAAATACCAGGTGCTAACCATTTAGTTGGTAGAAGTTGTCGTACAGATCAAGTCGTTTATGTTAAACGAATTTATGATGAATATGCAATGGTAGCAAAATATGATAAAAAACAATTTGCCTCTTTTATCAAAACACGTTCTAACAACCTTCCGCATTATTATGATAAAGTGCGTGGACACAAAGGTTATTGGATTTCACTTAATCCAAAATCTTTAATATTCACTAATCATGCTTTACCCAAGTATGCTCATTATTCTAAACCAGTTACTTACAAGTAATTATTTAATGAACCATAATTCAAAAATTTAATTTAGAATTTACCTATGAAGATTGTAAAGAAGAAAGTTGATGCTCATTCAAAAACGACTATATCACCTTTAGAAAAATTTCGTTCTATTGCAAATCAATCAACTAAAAAGAAAATTGGTTTCTTCTCTAGTATTATGTTGGTCATTGGTTCTTCGGTGGGAGCAGGGATCTTCATCAAGAATTGGAATATTTTAAATAATACCCAAGGAGCCCTATTTTATGCTATTTTATCTTGGTTGATAGCAATTATTGGTATTTTAGCATTGGCTTTCTCTTTAATCGAAATTTGTAGCGGTTCAGGTGAAGCTAATAGTCAAGGGATTATTGGTTGAGTTAGAGAATTTAATGGGAAGTTTTTATACCGGTCTTCTAAGAACTTTATGGCTTATTTACATGTACCCATCATTTATGTCATGATGCCTATTTATATGGTGATGGTGTCTCAACAAGCTTTCGGCTATGAAATGCCTTGGTGGGGGTGTGCATTAATTACGTTTGGTTTAGGAATGTACCATATTTGATTTGTTGGTTTTTTTTCTAAAGTCGCTAATATTTCTAACTGAATAGTTTCTATGATTGAATTCATTCCGCTGTTATTTGCCTGTGCTTCTGGTTTTATTGTATTAGCATGTAATGGTTTATATGATGGGGCAAGTTGGTTTAAACCAGTACATGAGGGTGATGAATCAACAGTTGATTCTTTTGCACACATGTCACTTGTATGCGGCGTTTTAAATTCAATTCCGGCTGTTTTCTTTTCTTTTGATGGTTTTTATTCAGCCGCAGGTTTACAAACTGAAATGCATGCACCTCGCAAAATGCCTAAAGCTCTAACCATTGGTGTGAGCATAGTAGCTCTATTTGAAATATTTGTTTCTACTTCACTTTTGATTGGTAGTAAAGATGGTTCGTTATTTGGGTTAAATCCTGACGTTTCACCTTTTCCAACCATTTTGATTCAAGTGATGATGGTATGTGTGTTTACAGGGATGTTGAGTGTAATTACTGGTAGTGCAGTTTATGCTCCTCGATTTTACGAATCGCTTATCAAACATGATGAGATATCACTCGGTAAACCATTTAAACATCGATTAAATACAGATAAACCATTTGTGGGTAGTGTTTATGCAACGATTTTGTTTATGATTGTATTTTTAATTACTTTTGGAGTAGGTCCTTGGTTTTGGGATATCGGTAATTATGCTAGTATGGTTTCCATTAGTGGTGTACCAATTTATGATGGAATACACCAATCAACTAATGATATGGCAAATGTACTATCGTTCGTGGATACCTATGCTAATTGGAATGCATTATTTGCTTTTGTTTGTGTTACGTTTGCAATTTTTGGAGCATTACGTAATCGTTGGACGAATAAGGTTAAGGTAAAAAAATCAAAGATTTTTTTACCTTCAGCAATCGTTGCTATATTAATAGTGGGGGTTGGTATTGTTTTTGTTTTTATTAATTCGTTTGCTGATTTTGGCATAAGTTTAAATAGTTACATACAAAATGATTCTAACGACTCTTACAACTTAATTGGTTCGTCTATATCATTAGTGATGTTATTTACTTTTATTGGTGTTAGTATGTTGCCTGCTTTAGTTAAAAACAAACAACCACTTTATCGCCCAACTAACACCATTCATTAGGCCTATGACTAAATGATTTGTGCTGGGTAATGAAAATAAAATTTGTAATATAATAGGCACCATTAACTTAATTAATGTGATATTAATTATGAACAAAAATTTATTTAGATAGGGTCAAACCATAGCTGAGAAAATAGTATGAAAATTTTTGATAGTAAACATTTATTGTTGGATATTAATGTTAATAGCCAAAAAGATGCATTTGTAGCGATTGCTAAATTGGCACACAAGTTGGGTGTTACTAATAAC
>JAIRME010000017.1 GCA_031258945.1 Mycoplasmataceae bacterium
AAAATTCTTGGATCTATAGGTGAGGGGGGGGGGGAAGAGTTACAAGATGTGGTACTGATACTAACTAGAAGCGAATTACTCGTTAACAAACCATATAGTAAATACCTCTTAATTCGCATCATATTTTTTTAAGCTAACAATTCCTATTGTAAGATAACTATTCATTTTGTTGATATACTATAAGTCATTTAAAAAATAGGAGAATATTTGTGGCTGAAAAAAGATATGTAAGATTAGAATGTACTGTTTGCCATAGTATTAATTACTTAACAAAAAGAAATCCAAAATCTGCCCCTGAAAAATTAGAATTAAAGAAATATTGTAAAAAATGTCGTAAAGTTACTATGCACAAAGAGACTAAATCTAAATAATATATATGGACATAAAGCATCAAATAATTTTTGATTTAATTAAAGAATATAAAGCTGATAGTTTTATTTCTACATCACCTGTAAACCGTGAATGGTTGTTAAATAATGTTGCAATAGATTTTTCTTTGATTTTAGCTAAGAATAATAAAATTCATGTTTTTGTGGATGAACGTGATATTGCTAGTTTAAAAAAAAATAATCCTAAAATTATTGTTCATTTGTACAAAGATGTAAATTCTTGGTTAGATTTTTGTAAAGCGCAAAAATTACATACTACATTATTTGAATCCAATGCAATTACTTATGATCAATATGATATATATGCTAAACCATTAAAAACTAAATTAGTTAGTATTAATGCAGATGATTTGAGAATAGTTAAAACAAAAGAAGAATTATCTAAATTACAAAAATCTGCAGATATTATTTGTAAAGCTATCGAACATTTAAAAAAATGGGTTAAAGTTGGTGTTAGCGAAAAAGAAGTGGCTAAGGAACTTTATAAATTTGTAATTAAAAATGGGGCAACTAATGTATCGTTCCCAACGATTGTGTCATTTGGTTCTAATAGTGCTGATATTCACAGTTCACCAACAGATCGTAAATTAAAAAGGAATGAGATTATCTTGGTAGATGCTGGTTGTATTTATGAAGGTTTTTGTTCCGATATTACAAGAATATGATGAATTGGGAAACTTTCTCCTATGCTAATGAAAATGTATCAAACTGTTTTACATGCCAATAAATTAGGGATTCAATCTATTAAGGCTAATGTAATTGGTTCAAAAATAGATAATATTTGTCGTACATACATTAAGAAAAATTGAAATAACTATGACATTCCTCATGGTGTAGGTCATGGGGTAGGTATGCTTATCCATGAGAATCCAAGAATAAATAAAATTTATCATAAACCATTATTAGAAAATAGTGTAGTAACTATTGAACCTGGGATTTATGATCCGTCAATTGGTGGTGTAAGAGTTGAAGACACTATTGTTGTAACTCGCAATGGGGCTAAAGTTCTAACCAGTAAATCGCTAAAATAAATGTTTAGTATAAGTCTCTTAACTGTAAGTGCTAAGTTTTTTAATTCAACCATTTAATATATTTTTGGCATCTTGATATACTTTAGGTTTGTTTAAATCTACACCCAGTAATTTTATGGTATCAAGTGGAGACAACGATGAGCCACTTGATAAAAAACGAAAATATTTTTGAATCATATCTTGATTACCACGATAAATTTCATTAGCCACTAAAATTGCTACAATCTGTCCGATGGCATATTTATATACATAAAAGTTACCAGCATAAAAATGTGGGATTCTCAAAATAGTAGATAAAGAATATGAGTAAGGTTGCTTGTTAATTTTGGTTCGCATTTCTTTATTAATGCCTTGATATTTATCAATCATCTGTCAATATATTTTTTTAATCATTTCTTTAGTGAACGGTTGTGATTCATTGACTAATTTGTTTAATTCATATTCGGTATGACTAAAAATAATTTGACGTGAAACTGTAGCAAAAAAGTTATTAATCATTTCATCTAAAATAAACTTATTCATTTCTACATGATTTTTATATGTATCTAATAAATAATATGACAACAACATTTCATTGACAATAGAAGCTATTTCTGCATAGAAAATGGAAACTTCATGGTAGATTTTTTGTTTTTTATTAATGTAATGTGAATTTAATGAATGCCCCAATTCATGTGCGATTGTAGATACCGAATGTATCGTATAATCAAAATTCATAGAAATATAATATTTATTCAATCCTTTTGTGTTACCAATAGAATATGCACCTTGTTGTTTCCCGGGTTTGGCTAATCAAGATATTCAATTTTCATTAAAAGCTTTTTTTACATTTGCAATATATTCAACACCCAAAGGTTTGAAAGCTTGTAAAATTATTTGCTTAGTTTGTTCAATGCTGAAATGAACGGTTTTTTTGGTTAAATCAACAGTTTTATCCCATGGTTCTAATTTATCCAATTGCAATTGTCTTTTCAATAATTTTTCAAAAATTTTACGGTAATTTATAAAGCTATCTTTAAATAATTCTGTATATTTGTATAGATTAGTAATTAATTCAACATTTACTTCATCTTCAAAAGCAACGGCAGTTATGTAATCTTTGAATTTATGAATTTTACTATTAGTATTCAACATTAGGTAGTTGTAATATAAAGTTTGAGTGAATGTATTTTCATAATTACTGTAAGCTTTATTAAAATTAATTCAAGTAGTTTTACGTATATTACGATCTTTGTCTTTCAAATTACGAGTTATGTCGGCAATAGTTTTCAATGGAATGTTTGTACCTTTTGAATCAACAGCATCTAAGAATTTAATTTCCGTGTCATTTAAAGTAGAAAAGATTGTGGCAAAGCCACTGTTAATGATACCGATGGTGGACAATACTTTTTGTTCATTATCAGCAAGGATATGAGGTTTATTACGAAAAACAAGTTCAAATTCTCGCTGATATTCTTTAATTTTTTGATTTTTTAGATATGAACGAATTTTGCTCTCATTTCTAATAACCTTTTGATTGTAATCAGAAATTGAAACATAAAATTTATTGCTATCATTACTAAGTTTTTGTGACCAAGCTATTCATTTTGGTGAGGTTTGTTCTTCATTGTAGTTATTACTGACATAATTACTTAGACGATTAGAAATAATTTCATATTCTTGATGTAATGCCAATCATTTTTGAAAATTATTTAAACTATTTGTAAAAAAAGGATAAAGTTTAAGAATTTGATTTTGCTTGTTCAGCCATGATTGATGAAGTTGTTCCAAAGTGCCATTATTTAAAAGTGGTTCTAAATCTCATGAATATTTTTTGTTATCTAATGTCATAAATTATTAATTTAATATAATGATTTTAAATCAAAAACGGTAAATTATGAATATTAATCAAATGATGCAGCAAGCACAAAAAATGCAACGTGAAATACAAAAAAAAATTGAAGAGTTTGAGCAGAAAGAATTTGAATTTAATTACAAGAACGGTTCAGTAGTAGTAAATATGACTGGTGCTGGTAAAATTACGAAGCTAGTAGTGAATCCTACTTTAATTGACCCCGAAGATAAAATAACTATGGAAGAAATGATTGCTGAAGCTATTAACTTGGGATATGATTCTATTCAAGAGGATAAGAATGTTATTCAACAATCGGCGGTACCAAAAACACCGGGCATATTCTAATGAACTCTATCCCCTTTTAAATGTTTAGTAGATAAGTTTATAGACTGGGGAAAACAACGTTTGTTCAATCATATGGGGAAATTGGTAATGTTTGTTTAATCTCTTTACCTTCATAATCCTTTTCATAAAAGAGAATTAATCTATCGCCTAAATATTCCATCCCATTTATATAATGCGCACCATCGGTATATCCAATTTTAAAGTCATAATTAAGTGAATAATCAGACCTTAAACCTGTAGTGATTATTTCAGAATTGAGATATTGGATATTAACATCGTTTTTCTCTTTGTTTTTGTAAGTAAGAAGAATTTCGGCATTATTTTCCAAAAAGTTAGCTTTGATAGAGGATAGTTCTTCAGTTCCATCCCTTCATTTAGGGATTAAATATGACAATAAACCATTTGATATCGTTTTAATGTTTAAATTATTTTGAACAAATATGTAATCATCATCTGTTGATGATGTAGCGGCATTAAAAGTATAACTTGATGGATTAGTAGTATTTTGGTTATTGTCTTGTAACAAAGTCTCGGCTTGATCTGGCGAAGTGATTGTATACTGTCAATGTTTAGAACATGAAGTAAGAAGAATTAATGAACTACTCCCCCCCCACTAATAACCATTGTAGGTATAAGAATAGTTAACAATTTTATCTTTTTCATATTTATCTCCATTTAAAGTATATATAATAAATTATCATGGAAGGTGTTAATTTTCAAAACAACTTCATCAAACAATCTACAATGTCAAAAACACTAGGAATGTTTTAATGAAACCAATTGCTTTTGAATATTTGGTAGATGCATTAAAATCATTACCAGGTGTTGGTAAAAAACAAGCTGAACGGATAGCTTATTTTTTAATTTTGAAAGATGAAAAATATATTAAGGAATTCATAGAACGCATTAATGAAAGCCATCTAAAAATTCATTTTTGTAAACAATGTAACAATTTTGCTGAAAGTGAGTTATGCGATATATGTTCAAATAAAATGCGTCAACTAAATAAATTATGCGTCGTTTCTTCTATTGAAGATTTACAAAAGATTGAAGAAACAAATTCATATCTGGGTTTGTATTATGTATTACAAGGCGAAATAGATGTAAAAACTAAAACGAACTTAGATCAGCATATTATTCGAAAATTTATGAATTTGTTGCAATCACATTCATTTGATGAAGTTATTTTGGCTACTAATTGAACCATTAATGGTGAAGCAACTGCTACATTTATTAAAAAAATTGTTAATGAGTTATCAAAGGCTAATGTGTATCGTTTGGCATTGGGGTTGCCTATTAATTCAGCGCTTGACTACGCTGACAATACGACATTAAAATATGCAATTCAAAACAAAACTAAATATTAATGTTTACTAAATTGAAATTTTTTGATTGCAATATTCTGTTTAATGAATTTTTGTTCATATTCAGTTTGAATATTATGCTGAAGTTGGTTGGGATGTTGGTAGAGATTGCTAGTAGCAAAATCTTGTTTAAACTTATCAAATTCATTAAAACTATTTAGTGAATATTCGTACAAATCTATATTATCAGTTTTAAATTCAATTATTCCTTTATCTACTAATAAACCATGATAAATTTGAAGAAAATAGGAATTTGTTAATCGATTTTTCATATGTCGCTTTTTTGGTCATGGGTCAGGAAAATTAAGATAAATGGCCCCAATACTTTTTTTATTAAGTCATTGATTTAAATTTATAGCACTATCGTTAACGAACAATAAATTATTTAATTTTGTGTTTAATATATTAATTTTTCTCAATGCTTTTAATACTATCGTAGAATCTTTTTCAAAACCAATAAAATTTATATCTGGATTTTTTATGGCTTTAGTAATCAAAAATATGCCTTTACCAGCGCCTATTTCAATTTCAAGTGGATTATGATTATTAAAGTATGCATTTTTAGGTTTAGAAATAAAATTAGGATAATCTCTTATTAACTCACTGGCATTTTTAATTTTACGAATACGTCCCATAAATTACAATCAACTGTGAAATGTTTTGATGTATGCTACTTTTGATAATTGTGCCATTACAATGTATCCTATTACGATTGCAACAATGTAAGCAATTACGATGGCATTATCGTTAATGGATAATGGACTAAAGATAGGGTTGAATCCTGGTGTCAATACTAAAATTAAACCAATTAATAAGATGGCAATTAATGATAATACTACCGGCAAAGAAGGAGTAGTATTATGGAATGGGAATTTATTGCTTCGTAAAATAATAACTACTGCAGTTTGCGTTAATAAACTTTCTAAAAATCAACCTGTTTGAAATAAATTTTCGGTAGTACTAGTGTTTCATTTCATGGCATAGAACATTATTAGAAAAGTAGCAATATCAAAAATAGAACTAATTGGTCCAATGCATAACATAAACTTTAAAATAGAACGAGCATTTCAACTCCGCGGTTTATTCACAAAATCTTTATCAACATTATCTCACGGCATAGCTAGTTGTGCAAAATCATATATTAAATTGAGAATTAAAATTTGTTCAGGTCGCATTGGTAATATGCCATAAGTTGCCAATCAAATACTCGCAACCAACATACTAAGCATATTACCAAAATTACTAGAAACAGTCATTTTTATGTATTTAATAATATTGGCATATGTCTTTCGTCCTTCTACACAACCATTGCCTAGTATGGTTAAATCTTTCTCTAGTAAAATGATATCTGCACTTTCCTTTGCCACATCCACTGCCGTGTCAACAGAAATACCTAGATCAGCTGTTCGCATGGCACCGGCATCATTAATACCGTCACCCATAAAACCTACTACATGTTTGTTGGCCTTGATAGCATCTACTACGCGTACTTTTTGCTCAGGTGATAATTTGGCAAAAATAGTAACAAACATAACTTTCTTAATTAATTGGTCTTGTGTCATCATTTCTACATCATCACCCAGTAATATTTTTTTGCCTTTTAATCCTACTTGGTTACAAACATATTTAGCTACAGCATCATTGTCTCCAGTGAGGACTTTAACTTGCACACCACGTTTTTGTAAATCTAGAATTGCTTTTCGAGCAGATAATTTAGGTGGATCAAGCAAAGAGATATAACCAATTAATTTCATTGCATCTTCATCTTTAACGTGAAATGAACGGTTAGTTGGTAATGGTTGATGATTTGTGGCGATAGCGATAACACGCATGCCTTGTTCGTTTAAATCACGTACAATATTTCGAATTTGTGTACGCATTTTAGAGTCGAGTTTAATGGTTTTACCTTTGTATTCAGCATAATCGCAAATCGCAAGAATCTCTTCTGGTGCCCCTTTAGTAATTAATTGTGTATTTTCATTAGGATCTTTTAAAATTACGGACATACGACGTCTTTGGAAATCAAACGGGATTTCGTCAATTTTATTAAATTCATTAGCCGTATAATCAAAACCAGCTTCTTTGGTTTTCTCAATAATTGCTAAGTCTAATAAGTTTTTCAATCCAGTTTGGAAATGACTATTCAAAAAACCGTAGATTAAAACGCGATTGTCTTCTTTACCTTCTACATTAATGTGACGTTCTAAAATAATACGATCTTCAGTTAATGTACCGGTTTTATCGGTACACAATACATCCATTGCGCCAAAACTTTGGATAGAATTAATGTTTTTCACAATTGTTTTTTGCTTGGACAACCGGAATGCTTCTTTAGCTAGATTTACGGTTACTACCATTGGTAATAATTCAGGAGTTAATCCAATCGCCAATGCTAAAGAAAAAGTAAGACTAGTGAATCAACGGTTTTCACTAGTACCTAAACTACCTTGTAAAACAAAAACCACTATAACCATGAGGATGGTAGTAATTAATAGTAATAAGCTAACTGATCTAATACCTTTGTCAAAATTTGTTTTTGGTCTTTTTTTGGAAATAGAACGAGCTATCCTACCAAAAAAAGTATTATTGCCAGTATTTAAAACAATACCTTTAGCCGAACCTGAAGAAACAGAAGTACCCATAAAACATAAGTTATTAGCTTCAATGGCATTTTTATAGTCATAATTTTTATTTAATCCTGTAGTTTTTTCAACAGGTTCTGATTCGCCAGTTAAAGTCGATTGAGTAATAAATAAGTCTTTAGCATTTAATATCATTAAATCTGCTGGAATCATGTCACCAGCTACTAAATGAATGATATCACCCGGTACAATTTCATCAATCGGAATTTCTTTACGAATACCATTACGTTCGACAGCTGCCGTAGTTTCAATCATGTCGTGTAATTTTTCACTCGCTCTATTAGAACGTACTTCTTGGAACATTCTTACAAATGATGTTATTAATAAAATACCAATAATAATGCCAAAAGATGGTCAATCTCGCACACTAGGAATAGCTGCATCTAAAATAGCAATAATGATTAAAATAATGGAAAATGGATTAAATATGGCATCAAATAATGAATGATACCACTGATGTTGTTTATGTCCACTAATAGAATTAGGCCCATATAATTCTTTTAGTTTTTCATATTGTTCTTGATCAATACCATGGATAGAACTATGAAATAAATCTAATATTTCATCATTAGACTTATGAGCATTTTTTAGCAGTTTCTGGTTTAGTTCTCCAGATATTTGAGGTAAACGTTTTATTCGTTTCTTTTTGGCCATTGTTAGATTATTTTCATCTACACCATGGATAATTAACGACAAGATTTATACAATTAGGATTAAGAAAAAATAACGAGTCATATATTCATCTTGTTGCGAATTATTCGTGAGAGGGTCCATGAAATTATCGTTACCTTTCTTTTATATTAAACGAATTATAGGTGGTACTTTAAAATAATAAAAAATAAATTTTTAATATGTTAATTAAATAAACATTTTGGGAAATATTCATTCAATGAATGTATGTGGTTTAGTATTTGTATATTATTCAGATTTTCTAATGAACTTTTTAGAGAGGAAGAGTGAAAGTTTTTAAGCACCTGTATAATATATGTATGAAAAAAGTAAAAATCATTGCCTCAGATCATAACCCAGTACAAGTTGGTGATGGTGTTGTTGTTAGTTGAAAAACAAAAATATCACCCAAACCAAAACCTGGTCCTAAGCCAACGCTTAAACCAAGAAAAAGTTTAGATGAGCGTATTGCTGAAGCTTTAACAAAAGCTTTAGAGCCAGTAATGTCTCGCCTAAATGAACAAGGTAACGACATTAAAAACATCGATGCTCGTTTAGATAAACAAGATGAGTTCAATCGTAAACAAGAGAAATTCAATCGCGAAGTTAGTCAAAGACTTACTAAACTCGAATCACGTTAATAAAATTCATTAAGCCAAAACTATTAAAATATTCAAATCATGGGTTAAGCCCTTAAAAGCCTACATCCCATGATTTTTCTTTTCTACAATAGTATTAATATAAAATGCGTTATAGGCAAAAGAAGACACAAGTGCAACATTTAGGCTATAAAAGTTAGTTTATGACAATGATTGCTGAAAAGATTGGTAAATATGAGCTAATTTTTTACCAATGTTTTTTAAATTTAAACAACCATTATTGATTACAAATTTATTGTAATTAGACTAAAATATACGACATGATTGTTGGAAAACAAAATAAACCAAACAAAACAACGGCAAAAATTGGTTTATTTTCTTCTATTACTATTTTGATTAGTGCCGTTGTTGGTATTGGTATTTTTTTTAAAAATAAAAGTATCCTAAATAACAATGGTAGTGATGGATGATGAGTATTAGTATCTTGAATTATTGCAGTTATTATTACTTTAACCACGGCTTTAGCCTTTGCAGAGATTATTAGTAGCGACAAAAAACATGATGGCTCAGGATTGGCGGGATGAGCATATAAGATTTGCGGACATAGAGTGGGCCGTTTTGTTTTGATTGTAATGCCACTTTTCTATTTCATTTTTAAATTGGTGGATACTTCGTTCTTTGCAGGAGAAGCAGTATTGTTAGTATTTAATAAACCAGTGACTAGTAGTGATGGTTCTGTTACAATGACTATTCAACAGAACACTTATATTATTGTATTGGTAGCATATGCAATTATGATAGCCTTTATTGCGATTAACACTTTTTCTACTAAAGCGGCTAAAAGTATTTCTTGAGTAGCAACTCTGTGCAAATTTACACCTTTAATTTTAATTGGTATTTTAGGTATTACTTTTGGAGCTCTAGATGGATTTAATAATTCTTTTTTTCATATAGTTGCATCTAATAATGTTCCCACCATTACAACTACAGCATCGCGTTCCACATCTGATGTTGCTTTGGGTATATTTGCTTCTTTGCCAGCTTTATTATTCACCTTTGATTCTTTTTTAACTGTTGGTAACGCTGCAGTTAGCATGGAAAAACCGGATAAACAAGTACCAAGGGCTATTTTAATTGGTATTCCTATTGTAGCTGCTCTTTATTTATTAGTTACAGTTGGGCAATTATTAACGGGTCAACGAGACGTTTATGCTTTTTTTGAATATGTTGTCGGTAAATGTGGTGGCAATGATAATGCTAAGATGATTATTAATATAATTGTAGGATGTGTCATTATGCTTTCTTTATTTGGGTCTGTTAATGCAATGACTATTGGAGCAGTACGTTCCATTCAAGCAGGAATAGATTCTGAAAATATTGTGGGAGCAGTAATTTTCAAAAGATGAGGTAAAAGAAAACCATTACGTGCTGGTTGTTTGTATGCCTTAGTCATAAGTAGTATTATTTGTGGATTAATGGCAGTTCCTACGATTATTTTGAATAGTGATTCGGTTTATGATGGCGTTTCCAATTTACCAACATTATTTTTCTTTGTTGTTTATGCAACGGTAGTATTATTCGGTTTAATAAATCACTACACGCATAAAATAGAAGTAAAACGTATGAAAATTTATCCCATAATTGCAATCATATCAATTATTGGGTGTGGGTTTGCTTTTGGGTATAACTTATTTTATGAATTTCTTGGTCGCTGCTTCATAGATAATGTCAATGTTAAATGAGGCATGTTTAAAGGTCAATCTATTGATCGTTCTATTGCTGCAATAATTGTTTGAATCGCTTTTATTATTTTTATGGCATTACCTTTTATCAATGACCTATGCATTGCTAAAATTCGTCGTCAGCATTCTCAAAAATTAATCTGACAATAATTAATTGAGATTAATTCTAGATTCTTTAGCAGAAGATAAAATAGTGGAAATAGTTTCAATCATTTGTTCAATTGTATTTTGATATTGACCTTTTTGGTAAAGATTTTCTGCTATGTTTAGTGACTTATTAATTTCTTCATGTTCATTGCGATATTTATTTGCATAATAAATTAAGCGCTGAGCATAAATTTTGAGGGTCTGATTATAAGCAGCAGATGAAATTAATAAACTTGTTTGCTCACGGATTTGAACAAGCTCATTATTTACATTTGCATAATTTTGGGAATAATTTTGCGATAGTTGTTCTTGTAGTAACTTAATATGTGTAATAATATTTTTAATAGTGTCAATTTCTTTTTGATCTATTTGAGTATGTTGTAATTTTAAGCCCAACAACTGTGTCAATGTTAATTTAATATCTGCAAGTTCATCATTGATAAAAATAGCATCTTTATATTTGGTTTCAACTTCTTTGTTCAAATTAAACAGTTTTAATTTTCATTCAATTATGTGATCACTCAAGTCTTTAATCTTGACTAAAAATTCGGTTCTTTGAATAACACTATAATTGTTAAATTCAGCTTCTAAATTTTGATAGGTTAAAACAATTGTCTTAATTTCATTATTTAAATTTGTTATTTTGTTAATAACTGAACTATCTTTAACATTACCAAAATAACGTTGGATATTGCGAAATGCTGAATTTAAAATATTGAATTCTTTATTTAAAATAGTTACTTGAGCTTTTAAAGCACTCATATCCTTTTGAATTAAGACATTAGTGCGATCTCCCATTTCAATTTTCATTAAAACATCTGTTAGTTGTTTGGCGGCTACAATGGCATTATTTTTAGCAGCACTAAATGTTAATGATTTAAGATTTTTTTCCAAAAGGGTAATGTTATTAGAACCATTAGCAAAAGTAGTTTCAATTAAATTATAGTCAGCACTAGATAGTATTTTAACGGCACTATCTAAATTATCTTTAATACGTTTTCGCAATGATTCTAGATACATCAAAACTTTATCCAAAGTATATAGTTGTAAAACTATTCGATAATATACAGATATTTTGTCATTTAATTCATGCAAAATATTAAGTAATTTTTCATTATCAAACTTAATAATATATTCGGTGGCTTGGGAAATGGTATTTCTGATTGTATCGTACATTCGATAAAACATTGGATGTCGATAACGCAGCGATAAATTAAATTCATAAAAATAGTTGATATCATCAGTGATTTGGCGGTATTCCACTAGTAAATCGGAAATGTTTTTACTATATTCAGTTGCTGAAACAGAAACATTACGTAAATTTTGAACCATTAATTCACATTTTTTTAAATCATTTTTAATTTCTTTGGTTAAACGATAACTACGTAAATAAAGATAACGAACATTAATTAGAGTTAATGAAATAATTTTTTGACGAACGATTTCCAATTGTTTATCAAATAATTGTTTGCCTTCATTAATTTTAGCCATTAGATTTTCTAATTGGACATTATTCTTTGATAGTATTTCTAAATGTTTGAATTTATTAACTGCTAAAAATTGGGCAATTTGATTAAATTTTTCTTCAATTTGATATTGATTTTGTAATAAACGACGATGAATAACAAATACAATGCTAAAAAGGAAAAAAAATACTAAAAAACAAATACCTATTATTAATAATGAGATTACTATAGGATGAATGGATAATTGTATCGTTAAAGGGGCAGACACGATGATTAAATTTTACCCTTTTTTATTTTCAATAGTTTTATTAACATCTTGTGCAATCATTAATTCTTCATCTGTGCGTACACAGTATATGGGATAGGCACTATCGCTAGTAGATATTAATTTATATTCATGATATTTATTTGCTAATGATGGTTCGTCAAGATGGAATTTAATCAAATGAATTTTATTAATAATTTGTTTGATAGTAAACATACTATTTTCACCAATACCTGCTGTAAATACTAGTGCATCCACTTGGTTATTTAGTTGATTAGCATAATCAATGATATAACGAGCAACTTGATTTGCATACATTGTTATAGTCAAAATGGCATTTTCATCATGAGCGTCATATTTATTTTGTACATCACGCATATCGCTGGAACCGCACAATGCTTGTACGCCAGATTTTTTATTTAATATATCATCAATGGTATCAATGGAAATTTTTTGGCGTGCAAGATAGATTGGGATAGAAGGATCAATATCACCACTACGTGTCCCCATAATTAAACCTTCCAATGGGGTTAACCCCATACTAGTTGCATAGGAATGATTTTGTTTAATAGCTGTAATACTAGCTCCGTTACCTAAATGGCAAACAATTAAATTGACTTTGTCTCGTTTTAGTATTTTTTGCATCTGCAAAGTAATAAAACGATATGAATTACCATGGAAACCATATCGTCTAATAGCATAATCATTGGTTACTTTTTGGTCGATGGGATATAAGTAGTTATGTTTAGGCATTGTTAAATGAAAAGTATTATCAAAAGAAGCAACGCTAATAGCATGAGGTAATAGTTTTTCAAAAATTTCAATGACTGTTAATTCAGGTTCATTATGTAGTGGAGCTAGTTTAATGTTTTCGCGAATTTTATCTTTTACTCATTGAGTAGTTTCGACACTTTCTTTGATTTCTGCCCCACCTAAAACTGTACGATGACCTACACCAACAATTTCGTTGAAATCAATAATAATTTTATTATTTTTTAATTGTTCTAAAACACATTCAATGGCTTTAGTATGATTTGGCATAGAAACATTTAAATCAACAACTTGGTCATTACCAAATTTCATAGTAAAATGTCCATCAAGAAATATTCTCTCACATAGCCCACTAGCTATAACTCGTAAGTTATCTTGTTGAAAAATTTTGAATTTAATTGAGCTACTCCCGGCATTAATGACTACAATTTTCTTATTCATAATGTTTTCTATTATAGTAAACAAGATTTTTGGATTGGTTAATATTAATTAAATCAGTAGTTAAAAATTTTTGTTCATTTTTTTTATTGAAATAACCAATTTCAATAAAAAAATCAAACATATTTCAAATATTTAACATTTTAAATAATTTATTTTTCAAAAAAATATTTAAGTCATTTTTGAAAAAACATGTCTATTACTATATGAAAGGAGGTGAACTAATGAAACTAATGACAGAACAAGACAAGAAAAAAACTAATGGTGGAATTGCTCCAATGCTTTTATGAGTAATCATCATGGGAGTGACAATGGCAATAAGCACTATTACACATACGACAACTTCAATTATAGAAGCGAAACATGCTAATTCTAATCAACCATATAAGAAAAAGAGTCAATACTATGCTTCTAAGCAAAATAATGGTTACATTCGAATGTCTGCATATCCGTCACGTTCAACAATGATGACCCCGATATAATGAACTAAAGCACGTAATATATTTTTTATCAATAATTTCTACATTCTTCAATAAATACCAAGGCTTATAATTTTTCCTTGGTATTATTTTTTTGTAGAGCACGAAGTTGACCACAAGCGGCATTGATTTTGATGCCGCGTTCTAATCGTTTGGTAGTCATAACACCGTATTTCTTTAATATTTCCATAAATATCAAATAACGATTAGATGGTATAAACTCTTTTTTGTTGATGGGGTTATAAACAATAATATTTACGTAGCATAACAATCCTTTTAATAATTTACCTAATTGCTCAGCATGTTGATTGCTGTCATTAATATGTTTTAACAAAATGTATTCAAAGCTAACACGACGATTGGTGATGTCAATGTATTGTTTTACAGTATCAATTAACATAGATAAATTGTAATTTTTATTAATAGGCATTAATTGATTACGCAATTCGTCAGTAGGTGCATGTAGCGAAATGGCTAAATTTGTTTGCGGAAAATCTTTGGCGAATTGCAAAATTTGAGGAGTTAATCCACAAGTTGATACTGTGATGTGTCGATTACCTATACCAATACCATAATGGTTGTTGAATATATTTAGCGCTTGCTTTAAATTATCGTAATTATCAAATGGTTCGCCAATTCCCATAATAACAATATTTTTAATATGAACATTGTGTTTTTTAACAAGATAGTTTTGTACTTCCAAAAATTGTAAGACAAATTCATCCGTTGTTAAATTACGTTTTTTCTTTAATAATCCTGAAGCACAAAATTTGCATCCCATGTTGCATCCTATTTGACTAGAAATGCAAACACTATAACCGTAGTCAAATTTCATTAGTACGGTTTCAATGCATTGTTTATCATGAAATTCAAACAAGAATTTGATGGTATCTTCTTTCGCATCTGATTCTTTTTTAATCATTTTTAAATGATTAAAATAATAATGTTGATTTAAAATTTTATAATTTAACTTAGCGATATTGCTCATTTGTTCAAAAATTTTAGTTTGCTTTTGATAAATTCATTGATAAATTTGAACAGCATTATGTTTTTTTAAACCCAGCTTTACTAATTGCTTTGTTAATTCTTCTAATGCTAGAGCATAGATAGAAATTTTATCTTTCATTATTTTTAATTTCTCTCAAAAGAATATTTTTTAATTCATCTCTAGCTCTTTTGATTTCATTATTCACGATGCGATATTTGTAATATTTGGATTGTTTAATTTCTCATTTAGCTTGTTTGATACGAGTATCAATAATTTTTTTGTCTTCTGTACCACGTAAACGTAAACGTTTAATTAAATCATTAGTGGAAGGAGGTAGAATAAAAATAGTAATAAAACCTAAGTCTGTTTTTTGTTTAAATTGTTTAATCAAATTTAAACCACCTTGTGCTTCAATTTCTAATAAAACATTAAAACCTTTTTTTCGCAGGTCATCTACATATTTTTTAGGGGTACCATAGTAATTGTTGCAATAGGTAGCATATTCTAACATTTTATTATTTTTAATCGCTTGTTCAAATTCAGGTTTAGTAACAAAAAAATACTCTTTACCATGTTTTTCGTCAAAGCGTTTTGGTCTAGTGGTCATAGAAATGCTATATCTCAAATGGAAGCGTTTATTTTTCAACAAATTTAGTCAAAGTGTGCGTTTACCTACCCCACTAGGTCCGCTTAATACAATTAATAAACCTTTTTTCATATGGTTTAACCAATCCGAATACTTTCTTCAGCGTAATGAACCCGATTACCTTTTGGATCTTTTTTAGTTCAAGATAATAGCATTGATGAAACACCTAATTGACCAACGAACATCACAAAACATAAAATGATTTGACCAAAGTGGTTTATGTAAGAAGTGATACCCATAGAAAACCCTACAGTACCGAATGCGCTAGTAGCTTCATACACACATTGAAGCACTGTATATTTTTCAGGCACATTTTTATCTGGATCTAAGCTAATAGTATAGAACACAACGATTGCTGATATAGCTACCAACATAATAGCAGTTAATGTGACTAAGTATGACTCGCGAATAGTATCATCTGGAATTTTTTTATGAAAAATATTTACATCTTTGCGCCCTCTAGCTTTAGCAATAATAGTGAATATGATAACAGCTAGCGTGGTGGTACGAATACCACCAGCAGTTGAAGATGGTGATCCTCCTATAAACATTGTGACAATGTACAGTCATTGTGAACCAGGGGATAGAATAGATTGATTGATTGTACCTAACCCAGCACTTCTAGTAGACATGGAATTGAAAAAAATAGCTCAACATTTATTAAACATGACATTCTTGCCAAATTCGTTAGCATATTCTTTGTAATGAGCAATGTCATAAATGGGAACTGATAATGTAGCAGTAGCATTTACTCCTACAGTGTCATCTGAAATTGTAGAGGTATATTGAAAACCTGTATAACCAAATTCGAATGCAAAAGCTGCAGCCGCCGTTAAAATTGCAATGGTGAAATAACTGACCAATGCCACTCTACTAAACAATGAAAGTTTATATGTCAGCCCTTTTCGTTTGAATTTAATTTTTTCAATTAAGTCATAGATGAGAGGAAAACCAATGCCTCCAATAATAATTTGAATTAATGCCATAAATTGAAAAATTACATTTCAATCATTTCTAAAAGCGGCAATGGAAATACCTCCATTAAAGTTATCGAAACCGGCATTATTAATTGCAGATACTGTGAAAAATAGTCCTTGTCATAATGCATAACCATAGTTATTGTGTGCAGGGATATATGATGCAGTATTATCAGTAGTTAATGAAGAAATGGTCGAAACAGTATAACCGTCAAATGTAACAGGTATTTGTTCGTGGACTGGGCCCCAACATAATCAAAACGAATATAAAAACATAAAAAATATTTGGCACCCTAAAATAAAAAGCACACTTATTTTTAAAGAATTAAATGTACTTGCAATTTTTTCATTACCTCGCTCTGATTGCAACATAATGATTTGATTTAAGTTACTACGTTTATTTTTAAAACGAAATAAGTTTCATATCAAATATATGACAGTCATTAAACCAATGCCTCCAAACTCCATCAATACAATCATGACAACTTGGCCAAATGTACTGAGAGTTTCACTAATTACAGCAGGGGTTAAACCAGTATTAGTTAAAGCTGAAACTCCAATAAATAAAGCATCTCAATAAGTATAAGCTCTGGTATTAATATCATTATCTAATACCATTTTGTATTCGCCATTATGAAGAGAAATGGGCAAATACAATAAAATTGAACCTAAGAAAATTACAACGATATAAGCACGAAATAATTTTTGTGGGATAGTTTGACCAAACAAAACACGCCAAAGCACTCTTCATCATTTAGGTCGAATAGTCTTTGTGTCATGATCAAAGGGTGATTTCTTAGCCATACAAATTGGAGTAATTATAGTATTGTAGTATCTTACTTGCTATAATTATGCACATTAACGGAAGTATAAAATATGGCAAAAAATGATTATTGTATCATCGGGTTAGGACGATTCGGGGCAGAAGTAGCTAATCAACTAAATAAGATGGGTAAGAACGTCATGGTAATTGATAAAGATCCTAATTTAGTACAAAAGGCAAGTAAGATTCATGAGTTAGCAATCGTTTGTGATGCGAGCGATATTAATTCCTTAGCCGAAACAGGTATCACTGGGGTTAATACTGTTATTGTGGCAGTAAGTAATATTGAATCTAGTATTATGATTTGCGCTAACTTAAGAGAATTAGGGTTAAAAGATATTATTGCTAAAGCCATTAACAATATCCACAAACGAGTTTTAAAAACAATGGGTATTTCGCGTGTTGTCATTCCTGAAATTGAAATTGCTGATCGCATAGCTTTTCAGGCATTGTTCAATATCGGTGTGGACATTGTTAATATTGGTAGTGGTTTTAGTTGAGTAAAGGTAACCGTTAATAATAAAATTATTTTGAATAAAACATTAGCAGAATTAAATATTCGTAATAAATATGGGGCTACTATTATGATGATTCAACGACAAGGCCAAGTTATTTTCCCACCTACTAACGATACTAAATTTGAACTAGGTGATGTAGTAACATTTATGTGTCATGATGAGAAAATTAACAATATTTTAAAATTCTTCGTCCGTGATACTAATTTAGACAAATAATAATGAAAGTAATTGAACCATCATTATTAGCTTTTAATGTGCATACATTAAAAGCTCAATTAGTAGAAGTGAAGCAAGCTGGGGCAGTTTACATTCATTACGATGTAATGGATGGTGTGTTCGTAACTAATAAAGCTTTTGGACCACAACAGCTATTAGATATTCATCAACAGGGGTTACTTGGTAATGTTCATATGATGGTACAAGACCCCATCAAATGAATTAAAGATTTTATAAATTTCCCCATTCATGCATTAACTTTTCATCCTGAAGTTATTACTAATAGAACATGTTTGGAAGCTTTTAATTTATTGAGGACTAAAAAAATCAAATGTGGAATAGCTTTAAAAGTACATGTTGATGCCAATCAATACCAAGACTTATTGAAAATATGTGATTATGTTTGTGTGATGAGTGTAGAACCAGGCAAAGGTGGTCAATCATTCATACCAGAAGCAATGAGCAATTTACAAAAAGTAAAAAAAATTAAAGATTTATATAATACTAAATTAGTCATTCAATTAGATGGTGGCGTTAATTTTGATGTAATGCAAAATACTAAAAATTATGTAGATCATTTTGTAATAGGTTCATTCTTGATGAAACAAGAAAACAAAAAAAATGTTTTCGAATTTTTAGAAAAACTAAAATAGTGAGTTAATTTAAAAAACAGAAATAGTAATGAACCATTTCTGTTTATTTTTTTAAAGTAAAATGAATAATATAAAAACTTATTCTTAAGAATTAACTATATCTTTATTTGCAATCTTCAAAGTTGATTTATTTTAAACTAGAGTAGGAGTATTGTAAGAGATAACAAAGTTAAGTTTAACTTTTTTGAAGGTGGTAGTGGATGTAGGTTCATCTTTATCTTTGGAACCTCAGCATTCAACAGTAACTTTATGGTCTGGCAAATAGTAAGGATTAGAATCGGGTCTTGGGAAATTTACAACCAAATGAGGATTTGCCTTATCTTGATTGTAAGTCACAACATATGAAACATCCACTTTTTGTGACATACTAATACCAATGTTTGCTTCAACTGATCCATTGCTATTAGGCGCTTGATCATCTTTAGTTGTAAAGATGTAATTGTAGTCTCCGAAACTTGGAGCTACACTTGAACCTTGTAAGTCTGCTTCCCATTCACTGGCTTCTGCATTTCATTCAAGGGTGATGGTAGCACTATAAGAATCTACTTTACTACAAGATGTAGAAATACTAGCTACTGCCCCCCCACAGCCAACACACCAAAAATTGGTGCAATTGTACTTAATAATATTTTTTTCTTATTCATTTTTTATTTCTCTCTTTGAAATTCTTATTTTGTTCATTGAATAATTTGAAAAATAATAATGCTTCCAAATTATTCGGTAAGCATTATATTATTAAAGATGGTTTATTCGCTAACTAAAAAAAATATTTGGATTGGATGTTAATCCTACTTTTATTTTTACAAGTGTTCATGGAAGGTACGCTTAATAATATCGTTTTGTTGATCTTTTGATAGTTTAATGAAATTAACAGCATAGCCACTAATACGTACAGTTAGTTGTGGATATTTTTCAGGATGTTTTTGAGCATCTATTAATGTTGCGCGATTTAGGACATTGACATTTAAATGCTGCGCTCCTTTTTCAAAATAACCATCTAATAAATCTACTAAATTTTCTTGTTGTTTTTTACTTATCATAATTTATTTTTTGCCTTTCTTATGTTTTGATTTCTTGATTTTGTCTAAATTAAATGTATCACCATGAGTTACAGTGAATTCATTTTCATTTCCTAACGCATGAGGGACAATACTAAACGTATTAGAAATGCCATCTGAAGCATGTTTAAATGGTATTTTAGCAACTGATGATAATGAGGCTACTGCTCCTAATTGGTCGCGTCCATGCATTGGATTAGCTCCTGGTGCAAATGGTTCGCCTCTTTTACGTCCGTCAGGTGTAGAACCCGTGTTACGGCCATACATTACATTAGAAGTGATAGTTAGGACAGATGTAGTTAGTTCTGAACGACGATATGTACTATGACGTCTTAACATATTGACAAATAACTTTAAAACATCTTGGGCTAGATTGTCAACTGTATCGTCATCATTGCCATATTTAGGATAATTACCTTCAACACGATAGTCGATTGCAATATACCGATCCGAATTAGGAATTTGTTTTCAAATAGGATAAACTTTAGCATACTTAATAGCTGATAAAGAATCTGCTACCACGGATAAACCCGCTATACCAGTTGCAAAAAAACGATGAATATGAAAATCATAAAGTGCCATCTGGCAAGCCTCGTAATAATATTTATCATGCATGTAGTGAATGATATTAAGCGTTTTGATGTATAGAGAAGCTAATCAACGTAATACAACTAAATAACGGTCTCAAATTTCACTAAAGTTTAAAGGTTTAGTAATATCTAATTGCCCTTGGCGAGGTCCAATTTGATATTCAGGATGAATTTCATCAAACCCACCATTAATGGCATACAATAATGCCTTGGCTAAATTAGCACGCGCTCCAAAAAATTGCATTTGCTTGCCAATTTTCATGGGTGATACACAACAAGCAATGCCATAATCATCTCCATGAGTTACGCGCATTAAATCATCAGATTCATATTGAATAGACGAATAAAGAATAGAATATTTGGCACAAAATTCTTTAAATTTTTGAGGTAGTCGTTTTGATCATAATACAGTTAAGTTGGGTTCGGGAGCTGGGCCCATGTTGGCCAATGTATGTAGCATACGAAATGATGTTTTAGTTACCAAAGTTCTGCCATCAATTCCCATTCCTGCGACTGACTCAGTTGCTCAGACTGGATCACCTGCAAATATATCATTGTATTCAGGTGTACGCATAAAACGAATAATTCGTAATTTCATAACGAGATGATCAATCAATTCTTGGGCTTGTTTTTCATTAATAATTCGCTTATTCAAATCACGTTGTAAATAAATGTCTAAAAAAGTGGAAATACGTCCCACTGACATAGCAGCTCCATTTTGATCTTTGATAGCTGCAAGGTATCCATAATATGTTCATTGCACAGCTTGTTGAGCATTTTTAGCAGGCAAAGAAATATCGTGTCCATAAGCAGCTGCCATTTTTTTCATAGCTTCTAATGCTCTAATTTGATCGGAAGATTCTTCGCGCAAACGAATTACGTCATCATTCATATCATATGGGATAAGATTACGAGTTGCTTTTTTTTCTGCAATTAAATAGTCTACGCCATATAGAGCGATGCGACGATAGTCACCAATGATACGTCCACGTGAATAAGTATCAGGTAAGCCAGTAATAATGTGTAAGTGTCGTGCTTTACGCATTTCTTCTGTATATGCATCAAATACACCTTGGTTATGAGTTTTACGATATTTAGTATAAATTTCATCCGCCATTGGATCAGTTTTAAAACCAAAAGCATGTGCTGCTTGTTGTGCCATTCGCACACCACCGATAGGCATATATGCTCGCTTAAACGGTTTATCTGTTTGGACACCAACAATTTTTTCTAATTTTTTGTCTAAATATCCAGGGCCATAAGCATCAATGAAAGAAACTCGTTGATCCATGTCCAAAACGCCACCATGTTTTTGTTCGTCTTGCATGAGTTTTAATACTTTATTTCATAATTTTTTTGTATTTTCTGTAGGAGGAGATAAAAAACTGTCGCCATCTTCATATGGTTGATAATTGGTTTGAATAAAATCTCTGACATCTACTTCGTCACATCAGAATCCCGGAGTAAAACCCTCTCATTGTTGGAATCATTTTCTAGACATGTTTTTATCACTCTCCCCTCTTTATAAAAGAATTAAAACAATTATACTTTTTATCAAAGTATCTTTGTAGAATGTTTGGTAATTAATATTACAAAAAATAAAGTATTTTTTCAAATATTTATAGTGTTTCGATAAGAAATTAAATGGGTGATGTTGGCGTTTGATTATTTAAATTAGTGAATGGTGCAGTGTTTCAATAATTTTAGTTTTGTGTCTTATATAGTGAGGTATGTCTTTTGTGTATAACTGTGAGTAGGACATTACGACAAAAAAATCAAATCATGGTTAACACCTAATTATTGTATAGTATAAGTCATAATGTTTAAACGTTGGCAAACTCATAAAGTTTTAGTTGGTAATGTTCCCATTGGTCATCAGAATAAAGTGGTGATTCAGAGCATGACTAATACTAAAACTAGTGATGTTAATCAAACAATTAAACAAATACGAACATTAGTTCAATATGGTGTTCAGTTAGTAAGGATAGCAGTATTAGATGAGGATGATGTCATTGCTATTAAGCGTATTGTCAAACTAGCACCATGTCCCATTATTGCTGATATTCATTACAATTATCGCTTTGCAATAGAAGCAATTAAAAATGGTGCAGCTAAAATTCGCATCAATCCTGCCAACATTGATATTAAGTACTTGCATAAAATTGTAGAAACTGCCAAGCAACATAAAACTGTTATTCGTATTGGTATTAATCAGGGTTCAAAATTAAATAAACGTATTTTTAATACTTCTTTGTCAATGATTAATTGTGCTTTGAAATTTGTTAAATTATTTGAACAATGACATTTTTATGATATTGTAATAAGTCTTAAATCATCTGATCCGATTTTAACTATTTCTTTATATGAATTAGCAGCCCAAAAAATTAAATATCCTCTACATCTAGGTGTGACCGAGGCAGGAGCATTTACTAACGCTATTATTAAAAGTACGATTGGATTAGCACCATTACTACTTAAAGGTATTGGTGACACAATTCGTATTTCTATTAGTGGTGACCCAACGACTGAACCAATCATTGCTAAAAAATTATTACACAATGTTGGTTTGTACAAAAATATAGCTAATATCATTTCATGCCCTACTTGTGGTCGATTACAATGGGATTTATTGAATCTTCTAAATAAAGTGGAAACACATACTAATACAATTAATCTATCTAAGACTATTGCTATTATGGGATGTGCTGTTAATGGGATTGGTGAATGCGAGCATGCTGATGTTGGTGTGTACGGGAATAAAGATAAATTGTTTGTATATAAAAATGGTAAATTAATGAAACGGCTTAGGCATAAAGATGGATTTAATGAAATTAAAAAATTAATTAAATAAAAATAAGGCCCATTAAATATATGTCCCAAAATATTGTTTATAACTAACGAAGTTGTGACGGAGGTTGGGATTTATGATTCAAATAACTGTAAAAATTAATGAAAACAAAATTGCTGGTGAATTTACTAATGTAAATATAGCTAAGCAATTTATTGATAAAGTTGTTGGTTTAAAGAGCAAGCGATAGCTATATAGATTAAATATTACTTGAGAAGGCTCTAAGAAAATGAAAAAGTCTGAAGCTATTTCTTTGCAAGAAGTGCACAATCGTATAAATGCCTAAGAGCTATATTTTTTAGCTTAGATTTTCAATCTGACATTTAAAAATGAAAATTTGGACATAATCAAAAAAATTTAAATTTATTTATGTTGTATTAGATGACATAGATAAACATTAATTTGACAAAAATAACACACTCCATATAATTAATGTCCTATTTTGAAATGAATAGAAAAGTAAGATTGTCAGCATGTGGAAGGATAACATATATCCGTTAAACCACGTAGAGATACATAAACATAGGAGGTATACTTGTGGCTGCAAAAAAAGAAGTTGTTCGCATTGCTAAAATTCAATTAATTGGTGGTCAAGCTAAACCAGGGCCGGCTTTAGCCTCTATTGGTATTAACATGGGAGAATTTACTAAGCAATTTAACGACAAAACGAAAAATCGTATTGGTGAAGTTGTCCCATGTGTTATTACAGCATTCAACGATAAGTCGTTTACTTTTATTACTAAAACTTCACCAACTAGTGTTATGTTAAAAAAGACTGCTAAATTAGAAACCGCTGGTAAAAATCAATTAACTGATCATGTAGCAACTATTACTAAAGAACAGGCTTTAGAAATTGCTAGATATAAATTAACTGATTTGAATGCTTATGATGAGGAAACAGCTTTAAGAATGGTTGCTGGAACTGCTAAACAAATGGGTATTAAAATTGAAGGCGTAGATTTAGCACCAAAGAAAACAGCAAAGGGTGGCAAATAATATTATGGCTAAAAATAAAAAATATCTTGCAGCTAAAGCATTGGTTGACAATAAAAAGCTTTATTCCATCAATGAAGCTGTAACTTTGGCTAAAAAAACATCTACTACCAAATTTGATGCTTCTATTGATATTGCTATCAAATTAAACTTAGATACCACTAAAGCTGAGCAACAGTTAAGAGGCACTATTGCTTTGCCTCATTATTTTGGGAAACAAACCAGAGTGTTGGTTTTGAGCGATGACATCACTTCAACTCAAGCTAAAGAAGCAGGAGCGGATTATTTTGGAGGCAAAGATAAAATTGATGAAATTAAGGGTGGTTGATTAGAGTTTGATGTGATTATTGCCTCTCCTAAATTTATGCCTGAATTATCAAAATTAGGAAAAGTCTTAGGCCCAAAGGGTTTGATGCCTAATCCTAAATTAGGTACAGTTACACCAGATGTATTAAAAGCTACTAAAGAATTCAAAAAAGGTAAGATGAATTATCGCACTGATACTTATGGTAACATTCACATGATTGTCGGCAAGGTATCAGCAGCAGGTGAAAAAATTGTGAGCAATATTCAAACATTGTTGGATTTTATTAAATCCAAACGTCCATCTACAGTAAAAGGTGATTACATTCAAAAAGTTTGTATTTCTTCCACTATGGGACCATCGATTAAAATAGCTTTTAATCAAATTTAATGTTTCAGTCCATTGTCAATCGTATAAAAACTAAAAAAATATTGCGTAAACAATATTTTTCTGATTTGAAGTTATTACAAAAGAAATATGATAAATTATTAGCTATTGATGAAAAAAAACATCACATTGTTATTAAAGAAGATAAAAAAATATTAGAAAATAAACCAAATTATCCATGTTTTAGCAGTGAATTACAACAATTGACAAAAGATTACCGCAGCGAATTAAATCGATTGTCAACTTTACTAAAACAAGCTAAAAAAAATAGGGATTATCAGAATATTAATAATTTTAAATTACAACTGAAAATACTAACAAGACAATTTAAACAACGTAAAAAAAAATTACGTAATAAGTACTACTTACAAACACTTGATCCAATTAGAGCAAGTTATGTTAAAGAACGTAATTTACTTACTGAAAATTATCATCAGAAGTTAAGGTGTAATTAAAGTGATTAATTTAGTCAAATTGTTGTTAATTGATCTACAAACTCAACCCAAATAATTTATAAATATAAAAGTATATAATCCACTACAAACAATGAGTGATAAAAAATTCTATATTACAACCCCTATATATTATCCGTCTGGCAAACCTCATATTGGTCATGCTTATTCTACTATTTTTGCTGATGTCATTTGTCGCTATAAAGCTTTAATTGGTTATGATGCTTTTATGCAAACAGGAATGGATGAACATGGCCAAAAAATTGAAGAGGCAGCTAGAAAAGTAAAATTAGACCCGCAAACTTTCGTGGATAAAATGGGTGAAGTATTTTTGAACTTATGAAAAGATTTGGATATCAATTACCACTCTTTTGTAAAAACAAGCAATCCTCATCATATTGAAATCGTCCAAAAAGTATTTCAACAATTTCAGAATGATGGTTTTATATATCTTGGTACGTGAGAAGGGCTATATTGTGTCAGCTGTGAAGAAAATTACACTAAATCACAAGCAATTATTAATCAAAATGGGGAATTATCATGTCGTGTAGGGCACAAACTCACTACTAAGCAGGAACCATCATTCTTTTTTAAAATGAGTGAATTTCAAACTTGAATTAAAGATCTATATGATAAAAATCCTACTTTTATAGTTCCTAAATCCCGTGTCAATGAGTTAACTAATAGTTTCTTGGAAGAAGGTTTACAGGACTTATCGGTTTCTCGTACAAGCATTAGTTGAGGTGTGCCAGTTTTAAACAATCCTAGTCATAAAGTTTATGTTTGAATAGATGCTCTATTAAATTATTTGACTGGGTTAGGTTATAAGCAAAAAGATGATACATTATTTCAAAAATATTGAAATGATGAAAATACCGAAATTGTCCATGTAATGTCCAAAGAAATTACAAGATTTCACTGTATTTATTGACCTATTATGCTACATTGTTTAAAATTACGTCAACCGTCTAAAGTAATTTCACATGGTTGGATTATTACAGAACAGGGGAAGATGTCTAAATCCATTGGCAATGTGATTGATCCAGTAGAATACATCAATGAATTTGGCAGTGACGCTTTACGTTATTTTTTGATGAAAGAAATGAATATTGAAAGAGATGGTATTTTTAGCCATCAATTATTTTTAGACTGTTTTAATGCTGATTTAGCTAATACTTATGGTAATCTTGTATCGCGTTTTATTGGAATGGTATCTAAATACAATAACGGTCTTATTATTAAAAGCGAACTACCACTTGATGATTTATCCATTAATTTATTAAATGCAGGACGTGAATTAATTACTGCTACTAATGATTGTATTTTTGCCTACAAAATTGATGAATTAATTCATAATATCTTGGATTTTGCTAAATTGGCTAATAAATATGTGGAAGATACCAAACCTTGAATATTATTAAAAGAAGAAAAAGAAGCGCATCTTAATAATTTTTTATTTTGTTTAGGTAATGCGATTAGAATTATTGCTTGTTTATTACAACCAATATTGGTAAAAGGCACTAAAACAATGATTGAACAATTACGTTTAACAAAACAACAATTAGATTTCCGCTACCTCAATAATTTTGAATTGCTAAATAATCATAAAGTTGGCACTTCCACACCTATTTATAATCGAGTTGACAAATCTGATTAATTAATAATATTTTCTTGCTTCTCTTTTAATATCTCTCACTTTTATATCTTGGCGTTTGTCTCTAGCATTTTTAGATTTGCATATAGCAATTTCCATTTTGATTTTACCTTTTAGTAAATATATTTTGTTAGGGATAATGGCTAATCTATCTTTTTTAGCTTGGTGTTCAATTTTAATTATTTGGTTTTTATGCAACAACAATTTTCTGCGACGGTATGCATCGACATTATTAATATTACCTTGGGCAAAAGGGGCAACATACATGTTAATAACAAAAGCTTCCTGGTTTTTGAAAATTACAAATGATTCATCAATGCTGCCGTTTGCTTTAATTAATGATTTTACTTCTGTACCAACTAATGAAATACCACTTTCATAAGTTTCAATAATATGATTGTTAAGTTTAATTTTCTTATTGGGTAGAAGTAATTTCATTTGCTATTTTTTTAAATATGATAGCATACTAAATTCTATTTTTCTTGTCTCTTTATTAGCACCGATAACTTTAATTTTTAATTTGGTTCCTAATGAAAAGCGTTGCCCAGTTTTTTGACCAACTAACTCATTGGTTTTGTCATTATAGGTGTAGAAATCATTTTTCATATTCTCTAGCTTAATAAAACCTTCGATGGTATTCGGTAATTGAACAAATAAACCAAACGGATAAATGGACGATACAAAACCTTCAAACTCTTCTCCGATATGTTGTTGCATATACTCTGCAAATTTCATGGCAGCTACATCACGTTCACATTTAATAGAACGTAATTCATTTTTAGAAGATAAGCTGGCTTGTTCAGCTAACAAAGATTGCATTTCTCTACGATTACCTTCATTTGTTTTATTTTTTTCAAATTCACACATTCAATAAATTCGGTGAACCATTAAATCAGGGTAACGACGAATAGGAGAAGTAAAATGGGTGTAGTCCTTTAATGCTAACCCAAAGTGACCAATATTCTTGACATTATATTCGGCTTTAGCCATTGTACGTAATAGCATCATATGAATTAAATCTAAATTAGGATTATCATGATTATCAGCAATCCATTTGGCTATATCATTGGGTTGAACATTTTTGAGATCAGTGTTAATTTTAAAACCCATTTTTTTAGCCTCTAGTGCAAAAGATTTTAGTCGATCAATATTAGGACGATCATGCACACGGTAAATAAAAGGTCATTTTTGTTTTTCGGCATAGATAGTAACAGCTTCGTTTGCTGCCACCATAAAATCTTCAATCATATGTTGTGCTACACCTGATTCGTATTTCATAATTTCGGTTGGCACACCTTTATCATCCACAACAATAACCGGTTGCGGCACTTCAAAATTAATATAACCACGTTGTTTTTTAGCTTTATCTAATATTTTATGAAGTTCTAATGCTTCTAATAACATTGTCTTTATTTCACTACTATCTTGTACCAAATCATCTTTTTTGTCAAAAAATGCATTAACTTCATCATAGTTATAACGACGATGAGACTTAATGATAGCTGGATAAATTTTAATATCTTCTATTTCGCCATTAGTGCGAATAATCATGTCACAAGTTAATGTCAATCTTTCTACATTTGGGTTTAACGAACAAAGATCATCGGAAAGATTGTGCGGTAACATAGGGATTACGCGATCAACTAAATATATTGAACATCCACGCTTTAATGCTTCTTCATCCAAGATTGTTTTAAATTTCACATAATGGCTAACATCAGCAATAGAAACCGATAAATAAAATTTACCATCCGGTTTCTTTTGAACATAAATAGCATCGTCAAAGTCCTTAGAGGTTGCCGGATCAATTGTCACAATTGGTAAATTAGTCAAATCTTTACGAATTTTACGTTGATAGTCATCAATATCTAGTTTTAATGTACGAGCATAATCAATTACAGTGTCAGGGAAATCTGGCTCTACCCCATTATCATAAACAATGGATAATATATCTACTCCGACATCACCTACATGTCCAATCACACGACTAACTGTACCGTAAGCCACTTTAGTTTCATATTTTTTAATTTGAATGAGAATTTTTTGACCTGATACTAAACCTTCAATGGAATCTAATTTAATATCTAGATAAAATTTTTCATCGTCTACTTTAATTTTATAGTTATTATGTTCATCAATCGTGATGAAACCCACATAAAAATCTTTGGCGTGTGAAATGATTTTTGTGACTACGACATCTTTTAAATCAGCCTTAGGTGGTTTTTGCATTTCGGCAAATTCCACACGATCTCCATTTTGAGCACCATTTAAATTAGTTCTAAAAACATAAAAAGAAGCTCTCTTTTCGTTATCTAATGTAATAAAACCTGAACCTTTGCTATTAATCAAAATAATGCCTTGTTTCAATTTAGTTAAATCAATGGGAGCATTTATATATCCCATTACAATGGATTTATTTTTTAATTGTTTTAATTCACCTGTTGAAACTAAATAATCTATCATGCGATAAATTACATTTTTGTAATTAGGTATTTCTTTATATTGTTCTTCTAATTTGCGCAAGATAATGCCAGAAGGAATCGGCCTTCCGTTTTCGTTAAGAACAATGTCGATCACATCTTGCTTGACCGACATTACACTTTTTTTATTGATATTCATTTAATATTTTCCTGTGATAGTACCAATGATGGCGACTGTGAACATTATAAACATTAGGACAAACATAGTCATTTGTAATATTTTAACGAAGCCACGATCTTTGGTTTTTTTAAATAATTCTAAATCTTGACCAGCTAATGCTGTCAGCCCAGTGGTTGAGCCAGAACCGGATAGCAAAAGACCAATCAACAAACAGACGATTGATATTACTAACAATACGATACTTACTCATCCCATAAAGGAATGATATTATATAAAAAAGTTTACTAACATATAATTTATTTGATGCGATCACGTAAATTTGATAATCCATTTAAAACAAGGCTTGATATTAAATTTCTTTCAAAAAAGAAATTTAATAAGTACGTTTATAAAGATGGTTATCAAATTGTTGATATTCGTTGAGATTATCAATACAATAAAAACCATATTTTATTTTCATCACATTTTACCCCCACTAATTTTAAATACCAATATGAACAAAAATTAAATAAAAATTCTAAGATTATTATTATTGGTAATTGAAGAAACATGGTACGTTTTTATCGCATTTTAGATTTTGCTAATTACAAAGTATATTTATTAAAATAATGTTTCTTTTGTCTAAATAAGAAATTAATTGCTTTATTACAGACTCCACAAATTATGAATACTAAATATTCTAACTTAAAGGATCAACGATTTTCCTTGAACTTTTAGATTTTTTTTAAGAATTAGCAAATAAATTTATAATCGTGTTATGAAAATGAAACATACTGCATTAAAAACATTGATAGTGGGCGCAACATTACCAGCATTTGCCCAAGTTGGCGATAATTTTATAATTAGTGATACTTCTATTGTTAAAAATATTAGTAATGTAAATGCTCGTTACATTAGAACACAGCCTAATATGATTATTATTTCTCACATTAATTTAATAAAGTTATTAAACAGTGGTAAATTACCTGAACATATTGTTAATAAGATAGAAGAAAAAATTACAGAATTGTCTTTCCAATGAACTAAAACGCACAACGGTTTAGAATTTAATATTTAAAATGAATGTTATAACATGAACTCCAGCGGCTATTGATGATTTTAAATACACGAGTATTTATGACAAACCTGTTCATGCCAAGCTATTACAAATTGTTGAATATTTAAAATTAAATAATCCACCGTATAAACCATTTCATGCAGAAAAATTTGGTAAATATATGATTGATTTTCCTAATTGCTGATCTATGCACTTGTCACAAAACATAGAATTATTTTTCACTATAAAGAAAACAAAATATTAATTATTCGTGCCTATACACACTATGGTAATCATTAATTTAAATCGTTTTCTTGCCCTTGTCTAATTCTATACATGCCAATGTGCACATTTTCTAACGCATTTATGATGTCGTAAATTTTAGAGTTAAGTTTTTCATATCGCTATGTATCGCTTTGTTTAATTATTTGTTACGATAATATTTTAATTGAGAACTTAGTTCTAACACAAAATTGATTTTTTTGGTTTCAAATAGATCAATCCAAAACTTTTGACGGTTTTCTCCCTAAAATATTCAATGTTGTGTATGTTTTGGTTTTTATAATTTTTCCGAACAGTCATTTACATTCAGGTTCCACTTTAATAGGCATACCTTAATTGATTTAAGAAACATACTCGGTGTTAACGAACGAGGCATTCTTCTATGACGAAGTACAATGTTAACAATGTAATACAAGTTAATAAATCATAGAGCAACATATGCTACTACATTACTATTTAAGTGTGAATATGAATGAATTTTAAACATTGTAAATAAATTAAGTGACAATAATTAGAACGAAAATAAAAAAACACTCATCAAGGGCGCTAACGATTATCCCATCGTCGTGAAAAAATATAATAAAACACTTAAACTAATAGAAAAATATAAAAACAACCTTAAATTTGTATTAAAAATTAAATAAAGTTGATAATTTATTTTTTTAAGAATTAGTAAATAAATGCTAAATAAAAAACATATAGTGCCTGGATTCTTAGTCAGCAACCTATATATTCATTTTAATTATATACTCGTTTATAATACTGAATATGCAACTATCTTACCGGTTAAAAGGGGAAGTGGTAGAAGTAACTGATGTTCGTTTTCAAGATCAGCATGTTTTACATAAATTGGACAACATCGGCATTACTAAAAACAC
>JAIRME010000018.1 GCA_031258945.1 Mycoplasmataceae bacterium
TCCACCTCTGATGTAGACGAGCGAGAAGAATTTTAAAAAACTTATATTTCTTTAAAATAAGGATTATGTTTTTTAATTTCCGATCATAGTCCATTTATTCCATGTCCAGGTAAAATTCAATCGACGTCATCACAATATTCTTTGAACATTTTTAATGATTGTTGCATTTCTTTCATGTTACCTAAACTTAGATCAGTTCTACCAATGGAATCGTAGAATACAGTATCACCACTAAAGACATAGTGGTGATATTTTAAAACTACCCCACCAGGGGTATGGCCTTTTGTTAATAACACATTGAAAGTAAATTGATTAATTGTCAATGTATTACCTTTAAAATATTGAATCAAATCATAATTAATGTTAGGGGTCATATTTAATTCATTAGCAAAATGGTATTTTTCAATCGTTGTTTTGTCATCTTGTTGTAAATATACTCTCACGGTATATTTCTGAGCTAATGCAAAGCTATTGCCAATGTGATCATAATGGGCATGTGTTAATATAATTCCCACTAGGGTTAATTGATTTTTAATAATAAAATTATCAATTACATTATCATTCAATCCAGGATCTATCACAATGCAATTATGTTCATTAGTTAAAAGGTAAGAATTAACTAGAAAACGACGATCTATAAAAATATTTAAGTCATTACCTATTTTCACAACCAATATATTATATAATCCAAAGCAAGTTATAAAAATGGAGTTTATTCATGATTGAAAATAAGGAAGAATCATTGGCTTGCGAATCATGCAAGACTAATGATATTTTTGCTACTTTTGCTGAGCGAGTGAAAGAAATTAGAGCAAAAAATGGTACTAAATTAATGGCATTGCAAGAGGCACAAGTAAAATTTGGTTATTTAGATAAAGATGCAATGAATATTATTGCAAATGTTTTTCAAACAACGACTAATGATATTTATGCCATTGCATCTTTTTATGCCCAATTCAAATTTGTAAAACAAGGTAAGTATCGCATTGCATTATGTTTAGGCACAGCTTGCTACGTACGTGGTGCTGCCAAGATTCAGCAAAAATTGGAAGAAGTTTTGCAAATGAAAATGGGAGAAACTAGTAAAGACGGCAAATTCACATTAGGTAGTGCTCGTTGTGTAGGATGTTGTGGATTAGCCCCGGTTATGTTAATTAATGAGAAAGTTTATCCAGCTGTCAAACCTGATCAAGTACCTGATATTATTAACGAATATAACAATTAGAGGAGACACAAATTATGAGTAAAATGACAATTGAATTATTAAATAAAATCTATGCTGATTTTGCAAAAAATATTGAACAACGTAAAATCCATCAAGAGGCTAGTTACCAAGGTAAATTTCAAGTATTAGTTTGTGCTTCCACTGGTTGTATTTCTAATAAATCCTTATTAGTTTTAGAAAGATTCACTAAAAGAATTAAAGAAGAAGGTTTACAAAATCAAGTAGATGTTGTTCAAACTGGTTGTCATGGTTTATGTGAAATGGGACCAGTTGTAATTGTTTATCCCCAGGGAGCCTTCTATGCTAAAGTAACTGTTGATGATGTAGATAAAATTGTTACACAACACCTTAAAAATAATGAAATAGTGAAAGAGAAACTATTTTGTGAATCTTTTCAAAATGATAAATTGGTCCCATTAAATCAAACAGGTTTTTATAAAAAGCAAATTCGTATTGCTCTTAGAAACTCTGGTCTAATTAATCCTGAACGTATTGAAGAATACATTGGTACTGGCGGTTATCAAGCATTATGAAAAGTTTTAAACATGAGTCGAGAAGAAGTCATCAAGATAATCAAAGACTCTGGTTTAAGAGGTCGTGGTGGTGGGGGTTTTCCGACTGGTACTAAATGAGAATTAGCTTACAAAGCCATTGGCAAGAAGAAATATGTTTGTTGTAACGGTGATGAGGGTGATCCTGGGGCTTTCATGGATCGTTCTATTTTAGAAGCGGATCCTCACGCTATCATTGAAGCCATGGCCATTGCAGCTTATGCGATTGGTGCTGATGAAGGTTATATCTATGTACGAGCAGAGTATCCTGTTGCTGTGAAGCGTTTAGAGATTGCCATTAAACAAGCTAGCAAAGTTGGTCTATTAGGTAAAAATATTTTTGAAAAAGGCTTTAATTTTAAATTAACTATCCGTTTAGGTAGTGGTGCTTTTGTTTGTGGTGAAGAAACTGCCTTAATGACATCAGTAGAAGGCAATCGTGGTGAACCCAGACCAAGACCACCTTATCCTGCTAACGAAGGTTTATACAAATGTCCTACTATTTTAAATAATGTGGAAACATATGCCAATATTTCTCCTATTATTTTAAAAGGTGCTGCATGATTTAGTGCGATTGGTACAGCTAAATCTAAAGGAACTAAAGTATTTGCTTTAGGTGGTAAAATTAAAAACACTGGTTTGATTGAAGTACCGATGGGTATTACATTAAGGGAAATTATTTATGAAATTGGTGGGGGTATTTTAAATAATGGTAAATTTAAAGCTGCACAAACTGGCGGGCCTTCTGGTGGATGTATTCCAAACGAATTAATTGATACACCAATTGATTACGATAATTTATTAGCAATAGGTTCTATGATGGGTTCAGGTGGATTGATTGTAATGGACGAATCTTCATGTATGGTGGATATTTGTAAATTTTATATGGAATTTTGTGCGGATGAGTCTTGTGGTAAATGTGTTCCGTGTCGAATTGGTAATAAACGATTGTTAGAAACATTAACTGATATTACTGAAGGACGTGGTAAAGTGGGTGACATTGAAAGGCTACAATCATTATCTCAACACATTAAAACTACATCTCTGTGTGGTTTAGGGCAAACTGCTCCTAATCCTATTCTTTCTACGATTCGCTATTTTCGATCTGAATATGATGCTCATGTGTTAGAACATCGTTGCCCAGCTGGTGTTTGCAGTAAATTACTCCAGTATCGTATCATCCCTGATTTATGCAAAAAATGTTCATTATGTTCACGTGTTTGTCCTGTCAAGGCAATTAGTGGTGAAGTAGGTAAAACCCCATATGTCATTGACCAAAGTAAATGTATCAAATGTGGTGCTTGTATGGGTGCTTGTAAATTTAAATCAATTGAAAGGAAATAACAAGGAGTACTTATGGAAAAAATGATAAATTTAAAAATTGATGGTGTACACGTAAGCGTTCCAGCTGGCGCCACCATTTTAGACGCAGCTAATGCTGCTAATATTCGAATTCCGACATTGTGTTATTTAAAAAAGATTAATGCTATCGGTGCATGTCGTATTTGTTTAGTAGAAGTTAAAAATATGCGCCCATTAGTAGCAGCTTGTGTTTATCCTGCTAATGAAGGAATGGAAGTATTTACCCATACAGAAAGAGTTAATAAAGCTCGTAAAATTAATTTGGAACTAATTTTATCTGCACATGTAAAAAATTGTTTGTCATGTGCTAAGTCCATGAATTGTGAGCTACAAAAATTATCACTTGAATATGGTTGCAATGAAAATCATTTTAAAGGGGCTATGCCTAAACGTATGGTAGATAATTCTTCTCCTTGTTTAATTCGTGATTCACAAAAGTGTATTCTGTGTAAACGTTGTAAAGCAGCTTGTTATGAAACCCAATCGGTAAAAGTGATTGCTGTTAACAATCGAGGTTTTGAAAGTTATTTAGGTTGTGCTTACGGTAGTGATATTAATGATACTGCTTGCGTTGGCTGTGGGCAATGTACTTTAGTTTGCCCTACTGGTGCATTAATGGTTAAGAATGATATTGACAAGGTACTAAGTGCATTAAGTAATCCCGAATTAACTGTTGTAGTGGCTCCTGCTCCTTCAGTAAGAGTGGGAATCGCTGAAGAATTTGGTGCACCAGTTGGTACTAATGCTGAAGGACGTTTAGTAACCGCTTTAAGAATGTTGGGTTTTCATAAAGTGTTTGACATTGATTTCGCCGCAGATCTCACTATTATGGAAGAAGCCAATGAATTAGTTGAACGGATTCAAAATAAGGGTGTATTACCAATGATGACTTCTTGTTCACCAGGTTGAGTTAATTTTATTACAGCTTATTATCCAGAAATGATTGCACATTTATCTAGTGCTAAATCACCACAACAAATGTTTGGTGCTACTGTTAAAACATATTGAGCTGAAAAAAATAAATTAGATCCTGCCAAGGTATTTGTAACAACAATTATGCCATGTACAGCTAAAAAACATGAAATTTTACGTAAAAAAGACACTCATGATAATACCCCTGATATTGATGCAGTCTTAACAGTGAGAGAATTAGGTTTACTATTGAAACGACAAGGAATTAATTTTAATAAATTAAGTGATGGTAAATTTGATGATCCAATGGGTGAATCAACTGGGGCTGGTGTTATCTTCGGTGTGACAGGAGGAGTAATGGAAGCAGCTTTAAGAACAGCTGCCGATACTTTAACAGGTAAATCACTAACAAATATTGATTATAAAAAAGTACGGGGGACTAAGGGGATTAAAGAAGCAACAGTTGATATTAATGGCATAAAAATAAATGTTTGTGCTGCTAGCGGATTAGCCAATGCACGTAAAGTATTAGAGGATGTAAAAAGTGGCAAAAAACAATATCACTTTATTGAAATTATGGCATGCCCGGGTGGATGTGTTAATGGAGGCGGTATGCCGATTCATAATCCGAATGAAGTTTCTTTTGAAGAACGTGCCAAATTACGAGCTAAATCAATTTACAAAGAGGATGAACGAAAAACTATTCGTAAATCACACGAAAATTCACAAATTATTCAACTATACAAAGAATATTTTGGTAAGCCTGGTAGTCATAAGGCACACGAAGTTCTTCATACATCACACGACAAACGTCGCTATGTTTAATCGTTAAAACTACCACCAAAACCTAAATAACTTCAATTTAGTTGATTTGATACTTCGTCTTTGTCAATGTATGACTGAAGTTGTCCACTGCTATTAGTTGATGATCATTGCATAGTACCTAATTCAGTTAATGATTTTTTCAAGGTAAAATAAATGTGATTACCCCCTGATATTCGAATTGTTAGGTAATCATTTGGGTCCTTTTGTTCACCATTAATAGTGAAACTTGCTTGTAGGGTAGCATTGCCTTCTCCATCAACATAACCAATGTGAACAGGTTTATTTTCATAAGCATTAATACCAGTAAAAGTACAATCGTATTCTACCCCTACTTTTCATTGACCATCATTAACAGCATCTTTGCTTGTGTATCTATAAACCGCTTGGGCAATTGATTGATCTATTGTATAATTGTTATAGTAGATTTGTGTGTATTCTGTTGAACATGAAGTGTTACTTAGAGCAACAATTGGAATCATACCTCCACATAGTAATGTAAATCCTAAAATTGATCATTTCTTTTTCATGTATATATTTCCTTTATTTCCACTGACAACCATTATATATGATGGTAATTGATAAAAAATACGAAAATGAGATTACTTCTAAAAGTAAGCTGTACCCATTAAAGTGGAACACTAAAATTATTGTCAAAAGTGTTTTTTAATCTTATACAATATTATCAATGTAAAGAAAGCAGTTACACAAACTCACCTGATAGCAAGTAAATAGTTATGGGTTAAAAGCTTTGAATACTTTGTATTTGAACTATGAGCATTGTGTTACTTGTGAAAAAACACAATGCTTTCTTTATATTAAAAAATTTAACAAAGGGAATAAATGGAATATAGACAAATTAATGAAAAGATTCAAGATGCTAGATTGTTAGTAATTGATGAAAACGGTAACAAATTAGGAGCGATGAACAAAATGGATGCTGTTCATTTGGCGCGTGAGAGAGGATATGATTTAGTTTTGTTTGTTCCCGCTAATAAGACGGGTAATTTGGCGATTGCTAAGATTGTGGATTATGGTAAATTTGCTTATGAACAGAAAATGAAGGAAAAACAATCACGTAAAAATCAAAGTGTAATTAGAATTAAAGAAGTAAAAGTTCGACCACAAATTAGTGATCATGACTTGAAATGAAGAGCCAATCAATCAATTAACTGGTTGAATGACAATGCTCAAATTAAATTCAAAATACAAGCTTATGGTAGAATTGGGTTTAAGCCTGAACTAATTCAAGAAACTTACGATAAGTTCTTGGCATTATTAGGAGATAGAGCAAAAATTTTGAATCCGTTAAAAAAATTAACCCCTGTTTTATACGAAGCAACTATTATTAAAAATCGATAAAAATGGAAATATAAGGAGAATATTTATGGCAAAAATTAAACATAAAAATAAAAAATCTGTCACCAAACGATTTAAAGTTAGTGCTAAAGGTAAGATTATGATGAAACATTCGCATCGTAGTCATCAGGCACATAGTAAATCAACAAAACAAAAACGACATTTAAAACATGATGCACATTTGAGTGCAGCTATGGCTAAGCGACATCGTTATACAATTGAATAATCTTTCTAGGAGGTACTAATATGAGAGTTAAAGGTGGGTCTACTACAAGACAACGTCGTAAAACAATTAAACGCAAAGTAGAAGGGGCATGAGGAACAAAGCACACTTCTTATAAAATTGCTCGTCAAACTTTATTACGATCAGCAGATTATGCCTATCGTGATCGTAAGGCTCGTAAACGTGATTTTCGTAAATTGTGAAATACAAGAATCAATGCGGCAGTACGTGCTTTGGGTTATAACTATTCTACTTTTATTAACAGTTTGCATAAAGCAAAAATTGTTATTAATCGTAAAATGTTAAGTGAATTAGCAATTAATAATCCCGATGCTTTTAAAACACTTGTTACTAAAGTAATGGGTAAATAAAATGTTAGATATCATTTTAAATCGCACTAGTTGTCGTAGTTATTTAAACAAACCAATTGAAGCGAATAAAATTGCACAACTAAAAGCAGCAATTAATAATTCACCAACTGCTCGTAATTTGCAAGATTTTTCTTGCATTTTTATTACGGACATTAAAGTGCACGAGCAATTATGTAAATACGCTGATAATCAACCGCATGTAAAAAATGCGCCATTATTTATTTTGTTTTTAGGTGATCAAAATCGTTTAAATAATCACACTAATTGAAGTGAGGTAGATGCCACAATTGCTATCACTAGTGTTATGTTTGCTGCTGAAGCAATTGGCTTACAAAGTTGTCTAATTGGACGGATTGTTTATCATGAACAAGAAATTAATAAATTACTACAGATTGAAGGTAAAACTAAAATAGTTTTAGGTTTAACAGTTGGTTATGCTAAAACTAAAACGCCACACCCTATCAAACTTAACCGTTGTTATGATGAAATTTATAATTTAGCAAAAGTAAAAAAAGGACAATAAATGCAATTAAATTTGGATGATATTATTGAAGCCCAAAAAATTTTAGATCAAACAATACAAGCCAAACATCGTGTTGACTATCCTCAAATTTTAGAGGAATTGAAGCTGGCTTTATTCACGGAATTAGCTGAATTGGCTAATGAAGTGCGTTCATTTAAGTTTTGGTCAATTAAACCATCTTCTGATAAGTCTGTTATTCTTGAAGAATATGTTGATGGTATTCATTTCATTAGTTCTTTATCTATTGCTATGGGAGTAAATACTGATTTTTTCTTGCCTGATAATATTCCTATTGCTAGTAAAAAAGATTTAACAATTATTTTTAATAAACTTTTTAGTCAAATGAATGCTTTAAGTGATTTGAATGGGATTCATGATTGGTTTCGTGAATATCTTATTTTGGGTTATCAATTAGGTTTTACTTATGCTGATATTTATCAAGCTTATTTCAAAAAGAATCAAATTAACTTTAAACGTCAAGAAGAAAATTATTAATGATGAATAATTATCAAATCAAGCATATTTATGTTGGTAATGAACTTATCATGTATAAATTGTTTTTTTGGAATAAAAACAGTTTATCAATTCGTGTTAATAAAAAAGATCACAACATTCATGTTTATGTTCACCATAACATATCGCAAAAAGAAATTGACGTATTCATCAAAAACCACATTACCCGCTATTATCATTATTTGCAAAAACGTAAAATAAATCAAAAAATTGATACAAATCTAAATTACATTTACTTATTGAATGAAAAATATCAATTAAAAATTGTTCCCACTAATAGGAAACGAAAATATGAAATTTTTGGTAAAAATATTTATTTGCAATGTAAAAAAACAACAGATAAAACATTTTTAATTAAGCAATTGTTATTGAATTATTCTAAACAATTTGTTACACCTTTGTTTCATAAATGACTAAAAAAAATGAAGTTAAGCAATGTTGGTTTAAATTTTCGTTGAATGGTATCGCGTTATGGTGTTTGCAGCACGACTTATCCTTATAAAATAACATTAGGTTTGCAGTCTATTACTTGTCGTAAAGAAGTAATTGAATATTTAATTGTTCATGAATTAGTTCATATTATTCATCCCAACCATCAAAATGAATTTTGAAAATGTGTGGAAAATTATTTACCGAATTGAAAATTATTAGATAAAGAATTGCTGCAAAATAGTTTAGAATATTTAACTGAATAAAATATATTAAACGATAAGTTTTGGTTTGATAATAGCCAAGCCATCATCTATTTCAATGATATTGGTTTGTAAAGCATCGTTATTAATTAATCATTTATGAAATTTGTCTACTTTATTAAGAAGTGTTCGTTGATTTTTAGTCAAAATATTTTTTTGTCTAATTTTATTTAGAAAAATATTATCAACGATAATGCAACCATCATTATTTAAATACTTAATGCACTTATTAACCAGAATTTCTTGATGACTTTTAGGACCATCTATAAAAATTAAATCAAATTTTTGTTGTGGTTCATAATCAAATGCATTTAAGTTTAAACATGTCACTTTTAATGTTTTTTTTAAAAAATATTGTGCTATTTCAAAATTAAATTTATTATTTTCAATTGTTATTATTTTTTTAATTGATTTGCAAATAAGCATAGAACTGGCACTATAACCATAACCTGTACCTATTTCTAAGATGTATTGGTATTGTTGTTGATTAATTAATTTAATAATTAATTCTATTGTTTGCGATCTAACGATAGGAATTTTATCTACTTGACTTTTATTTTTAATAATACCTATCAGTTTAAATAATTGTTGTTTATCCATCGTAACTAGTTATTATGGTGTGATTGCATGTATTCATCTAAGATAATTACAGCGCTCATTTTATCTTTTATTTTTTTAATTTGACTACTTTTCAAATTTGCTTCATATTTCAGATAGCCTGTTGCTTTAATTGTGCTATATCTCTCATCGTGAAATATGATAGGTACATTAATTTGTGGTTTAAGTAATTTATAAAATTTTTCAATTAATAAAGTACGTTCATTTTTTGCACCATTAATATTAGTTGGATAACCTAGGATAATATTAGCCACATCACCTTGGTAACGTTGCAATAATAATTTAATTTTATTAACACATATATCTAAATTATTATTACCATAAACAAAATTCTCCAACCCACTTGCAATTACTTGGAGTGAGTCAGTTATGGCAATTCCCATCGTTTTGGTACCTAAATCAATTCCTAACAAACGCATCGTTATATCGCTTATTATTATAGAGATATGAAATACCGTATAGAAAAAGATAGCATTGGTGAGATTAAAGTAGACGACACCAAGTATTGGGGTGCACAAACACAGCGCAGTTTACAAAATTTTGTAATTAGTAATGAAATAATGCCCAAAACTTTAATTCGTGCCATTACAGCTATTAAAATAGCAGCTGCTCAAACTAATTACACATTAAAATGAATGGATCAACGTAGAATGAAAGCAATTGTCCAAGCTGGTAAAATAATTTTTATTGGTAGACTAGACGATCAATTTCCTTTAAAAATTTGACAAACTGGTAGTGGGACACAAACCAATATGAATGTAAATGAAGTAATTGCTAATTATGCTAATAAGCAGTTACGTCAAAATTTAATTCATCCCAACGATCATGTAAATATGTCACAAAGTTCTAATGATGTATTTCCAACAGCTATACATGTTGCTTTAATTGAAGTTGTTGTGAAACAACTTTTGCCCAGTTTAGAACAATTAATAAATAGTTTCAAAAAATTAGAACAACGTTTTAAAGATATTATTAAGATTGGCCGTACACATTTACAAGATGCCACTCCAATTTTACTCTCACAAGAAATTTCTGGGTGAAGAAGTAGTTTAGAAAATTGCAAATTGCAAATAGTAAATAGTTTGTCTAGTCTTTATGAATTGCCATTAGGTGGTACAGCTGTTGGAACTGGATTAAATGCACCGAAAGGTTTTGATTCAAAAGCAATTGCTAATATATCAAGAATTTATCAATTACCTTTCAAGGTGATGAATAATAAATTTGATGGACTATCCTTCAAAGAAAGAATAGTTAGTACACATGGTCAATTAAAAATGTTGGCTACTACTCTTTATAAAATAGCTAATGATGTGCGATTTTTAGGAAGTGGTCCAAGAGCAGGTATTGGAGAATTAATATTACCAGCTAATGAACCGGGCAGTTCAATTATGCCAGGTAAAGTTAATCCTACACAATCAGAGGCTATGATGATGGTATGTGCACAAGTGTTTGGTAACGACGTAACGATAAGTTTTGCGGCCAGTCAAGGTAATTACGAATTAAATACTTTCATGCCTGTGATTGCTTATGATGCACTGTGATCAGTACAACTATTAAACGATGCTATACAATCATTTAATCAAAAGTGTGTAAAAGGGATTGAGGTTAATTATGATCGGATTAAACTTAATTTAGAGAATTCATTAATGTTAGTTACTGCTTTATCTCCAAAAATAGGTTATGCTAAGGCTGCTGAAATTGCTAAATATGCTTATAAACATAACACGACTTTAAAAAAGGCTGCATTAACTTTAGGTTACATTAGTGAAATTGATTTTGATAAATTAATCAACGTACGTAAAATGGTTTAGATTAACGACTAGCTGCTGTAACTGCTTTAGCAATAGCAGGTGCTACACGTTTATCTAAAACTGAAGGAATAACATATTCAGGTTTTAATTGATTTGGTTTGATTAGAGAAGCGATCGCATTAACTGCAGCAATTTTCATTTTATCAGTAATCTGTTTAGCCTTTGCATCTAAGGCACCACGAAACATACCGGGGAACACTAAGGCATTATTGATTTGGTTAGGAAAATCACTACGACCAGTTCCCATCACTTTGATACCAGCTTTTTTAGCAATTTCTGGGAGAATTTCAGGTGTTGGATTAGCCATTGCAAAAACGATAGCATTATTATGCATTGTTTGTGCCATTTCTAACGACACGATATTACCAGTTGACACACCAATAAATACATCCGCATTTCGCAAAGCATCTTTTAAGGTACCACTTTCACTTTTTTTGTTAGTAATTTTAGCTATATCTAAATGATGTGATGGTAGGGAATGATTATTTTTATTCAAAATACCAATGCGATCTACCATTACTACATTACCGAATTTCATCAATAGTAATAAACGAGCAATTGCAATACCGGCTGCCCCTGCACCATTGATAACAATTTTTAAACTACCTTTCTGTTTATGAACGACCTTAATAGCATTAGTTAGCGCAGCCGCTACCACAATAGCAGTCCCGTGTTGATCATCATGCATTACGGGGATAGATAACTCTTTTTTTAGACGATTTTCTACTTCAAAACATCTAGGGGAACTAATATCTTCTAAATTAATACCACCAAATGATGGTTCAAGTGCTTTAACAATATTTACTATTTCATCAATTTTTTGGGTGTTTAGACATAATGGCACTGCATTAACATTTGCAAATGCTTTAAATAAAACACATTTGCCTTCCATTACTGGCATACCGGCAGCTGGGCCAATATTACCTAAACCTAATATAGCACTACCATCGGTGACAACAGCCACTAGATTACCACGAGCAGTTAAATTAAAACTTTCATGTGGGGTTTGAGCAATTACTTGACAAGGTGCTGCTACTCCTGGTGTATATGCTAAAGCTAGTGCATTAGGAGAATTTATCATTATTTTAGGCTTAATTTCAAATTTACCTTTTAATTTACGATGTAATGCTATTGATTTTTTATTAAAGTCCATATTCTGCTATTTTTTTATTAATTTTTATTTCTCCCATTATATTATTTTCCCATTTAATAGTTGTAAATGTAGGTATACGAATTTGTGTGATTAATCAAATTAAGCTGTACCCATTAAAGTGGAGCACTAAAATTATATCCTCCGTGTAAATCTCGGTACATTAACATCGTATAATATCATATAATAATTATATGCATGTAAATAGGGGGGGGATTAAATGTAATAGTGCATCAAGCACTAATTTAATTCCTTTTCTAGAAACAAGATTTATGTTGACGCATGAGTCTTGTTTTTTGCTATTTATTTTTCAAATATAAAGGAACAAAAAATATGAAAAAAATTTTTTTCGTAAAAAGTTTTACGATTATGGGGATATTAGGAATAGGGGGCATAGGCATTTCTACCACTCTATCTAGTTGTAGTAAACATGCAATTAACTTAACATTTAATAGTGAAGATGATGCATTGAATTATTTCAATGACCATCATGATACGTATTCAAATGCGCCAGAACTTGATATTAATAATGCTTCTAAAGATGATTTCATTCAATATTTCATAACAGCCAAAAGATTAAGTGGCCAAAATTTATTATATAGTTATTTAATGACGACGAGAGTATTGTTTGGAAACAACTCAATATCAGCAGATAATCCTCTTAAATTAAGTGCAACAGTGAACGATACAAGTGCGACTTTTGAACTTACAAGTGATTTCACATTTCTAGAAACTGATAATGACAAAACGGTTTTTCATAGTGGAACATATGTTGATGCTAATATTTCTTCCACTGGAATGTCACAAAAATGAAATTTGGTAATGTCAAACTACCGGGAAGATAAGAAGCAATACGATGAGATTCTTATTTTAGATTTTTCCGAAGAAATCAATGCTATAACAAGTGTTGATGCAGTGTTTGATGGTAATTATTTATGTGTGCTTTTCTCTTTTGTTGATTATGAATCATATAACAATTTCTTGTTCTATCTACCAAAAGAGTGATATCCAAATGTATCACAATCTTCATAAAGAAATATTTAGAATTTCATAACTTTTTATTTAGATTTAAGTAATCAATAGAATTAAATTAACTTTTCTTTCTATCTTTTGGTAATGCACGATAAAATATTTGTCGTTGTAAGAAGTAAATAGTGAACCATAATTTTTATTAGTTTTGCTTAATTTGCCTATCTTGTTGTAACATTTAATAAAAGGTAAATTTATATTTATACTTTTCTTTACCCTTTACTTCGCAAATTAAATGATATATTGGGACAAATCGCTGATCCTTTGTTTGGGACATTTTCCCTGAACTTTTAGAATGCATCAAAAAAAAAAAAAAAACTCTGACAATGGATGCTATACTTCAAGCGATGGCAAAAGAAAAAGCAAAAAATATAAGTATATTTAAAGCCTATCTAATTGAGATTAAAGATCGTTGGTTTTCATCTGGGAAACGGATTTTATCTACAGTTGGAGTTTTGTTCATTCCGTTCATTTATTCTTTTACTTGCATTGCCGCATTTTGGAATCCTTTACCTAAAATTGGAACAGTTCCAATGTCCATTGTTAGTTTGGATAAAGAACAACTAATTGTCAGTGATACTGATGCTCCAATTTCGAACAAAGAGGTATCGATTGGTATTCCAAAAGAATATACTAATGTTGATGATCCGTCAACTAATACTTGAGACGAAATCCCGTCTTATTTTTTGAATAATGTTGTTAGTTGGAATGAATTTGGAAGTAGCACTTACCAACCTAAATTCATCAAAACTCAAGGGGGGTCAATTTTGGAATATGATCATACAACTGAAAACAGTTCGTCTGGTAGTGCAAATAAATTTTCTTTAATTGATCGGATGATGACTATGTGACAATCTGGTTCTTTGAGTAGTTCTGGGTTAAGTTTTGATGCTAAAAAAAATAGTTTTCATATCAATATTAGTAAAGAATTTCCTGTAACTAATGTCAAATACCACAACATAGGTAATAGTGATAATTTGTCTAATTGGGCGACCGATGCTGATCAATTGGTTAGTCATAATAATGGTACTTGGGATATCAAAAATAGGAATGATTGGGCTCAAATATCACTTCCTGAAGATTTAACCACTTATTTAGTTGGGTTTTTGGATGCTAGCATTTCTAACAAAACAAACCCTGATACATTTCTAGATATGTTTCATAATAATCCGATTGATTTATATTTAACATATGAAAAAAACTTTCTTGCACCACGTATTATCAATCAAATTGTAGATTTGTTTCCAACCATAGCTAATGGTATGTTACCTTTAGCAATTAGTTCATTGGTAGGAACTTTGATGGAAAACATAACTGATAAAATAGCTTTACCTTACGAAGAAGGTGGATATAGTTGGTCACCATTTAAAACTATTCACTTATCAAATTTCGAATGAGATGATCATGGATATAATACATCATCAACAACGGGAGCAAAAATTACTGAAACTGTCTCAAACCTTATTTTAGAAAAAGGTATTTCATATACACTACCAAATGAAGAATTTCGTGACAAATTGATTGATGTATTAAACAATGACGGTACTTACACTGATGATGTTGATCAATTAAGTGCAACTGCTGATGATGGACATCACAAAATTCCAACCATTGAAGGATATACAGCGGCAGGGAGTGACACAAGTGGATATGAATGAAATCCTCCATCAGCTATTGATAGTAAAAAAGCATTTTTACATAAAGTTACTAATATTTCTAAAACATTAATGGAAATTCCTACCATTCGAAATGCAATTGCTGATGCAGCTAATTTAATTGTAAACACCAATTTAGATAAATTTGTGGATGGACAGGGCGACCCGTATATATTTTCAATTGATATTGGTCCAGGAGACATTCGCAAATTATTTAGTTCTGATCAATTCATTTCTGGATTATTAATGCAGGATCCACGCTATATTATTCCTGATGTTAATGCTCCAACGATTCCTGTTGAAGCGAATTTTTCGCTTCTACCAACTATGGTGGATTTAAACTTTGGTAGAATTATTGCACTAATGTGTAATACGCGGATTACTCCACTACTTCCAATAGACTTCCCTAATGTATTCCAACAGTTTGACCTTCGTAGTGCATATACAGAAGACAACACGAATTACGAACAAGATAATCGTTCTTATCATAAGGGTAGTATTTTGAATGATTTAACAGGAACAGATATTTCGAATTACGATTATGCTATTAATACACCGGCATTAGAGTCATCTGGTGATGGTAATTTTAATTTTGTTAATAATTTATACCACAACTATCAAGTTCTATCGGGAGTGGTAACTCAATCTTTTGAACGAACTAACCCCGATTATTATGTTACTTATACCAATGTGGGGGGCCAATATCAAGAGTATGGTATAGGGTTAGGCGCTTTCTTTATTTGTATTGGTATGTGCGTCGGTACATTAACACAAATTATGATTTATGATAAAAAGAAAAGGGTACGTCGTATTCGTGCACCTAGATGATACCGTTCTAAAACATTAATGATGATTTCAACCAGTTTAATTCAAGGTTCAATTTTATCGTTTAGCATTGGTTGTTTGGGATGATTTATGATTGGTCATGCTTTTATATATGAATGGTTATTCATTTTATTTTGTGGTTTGATTTTTGTTTCAATTATTCAATCATTTTGATTTTCTTTCCGTTATCGAGCATTAGGATTTTTTAGTGTAGTCATTTTTATGGTATTAAATTTGGCAGCCGGTTGAGGAACTTTTCCGCCTTTTACTCAATTTGAATTTTTTAGTGTTATATCACATATTTTACCGTTCACTTACATGATGCATGGACAAGATGCAATAATTTATGGCATTAGTACTGGGGCAAATGTGTTTGCCAATAGTATGGAGGTTCTCAAGAATGTTGGGATTTTATTAATTTATGCTGTCATTTTTAATGCATTAGGAACATTCATGTCTTATCGTCGTGAACGTGAATTGTATTACGGAACCTATAACCGTAAACATTTGGGAACTGTTCTTAAAAAAATTGGTTATGTTAAATATTGCAAAACTACCAAAAAAGGAACCACCCTCGTAGATTGAAAGAAAATTCCACATGAAGAAATGCCGAGAGTTAAAGCACAAGTACAAATGATGTATCCATATGAAAAAATTAACAAGAAATACAAAAGTTCTGAAATAGTACGTGACATTGTAGATTTTGACAACAATTAGGAAGCCTTTTCAATTAACTTCATTCAACAAACATTATTATTAAACCTAACAGTAATTCATAAAATCGCAAAAATTTAATTTTAAAACTAGATAAAATTAGTTCTTTCAATTAAATTAAGTTTGCAAAGACTTTAATTAATTGTAATTATTTATGATGGAATTTTATGAGAGTTAAGGTAATTATTAGTCATGCAGTATAATAAGTCTATGAAAAAAGTAAAAATCATTGCCTCAGATCATAATCCAGTACAAGTTGGTGATGGTGTTGTTGTTAGTTGAAAAACAAAAACATCACCCAAACCAAAACCTGGTCCTAAGCCAATGCCTAAACCAAGAAAAAGTTTAGATGAACGCATTGCTGAAGCGATTGTTAAGACGGTTCCTAGTCTTATTAATGAAGCTTTAAAACCAGTAATGTCTCGTTTAGATAACCTTGTTAAAGTCAATAAACTTAAAGAGTAATTGTCGCTCACAATTCAAAAATAAATTATTTTTAATTGGATTGATGTTGTTGCTTGAAACATTAATCAAATTTATTTTCAATCAATATTTATGATGGAATTTTATGAGAGAAGGTAATTATTTAGTCATGCGGTATAATAAGTATGTGAAAAAAGTAAAAATCACTAAATATAAAGAAGATCCGAAACGTGTCGGTTACGTGGTAACCGTGCAAGTAGCATCTAAGCTCCGCAAATCGCATAAATTTGGGTCTAATGTTAAAAAACCACCTCAGGCACCAACTTGATTTCGTGCTTTTGAAGAACGTAATAATTCGCGTTTAGATAAAATTGAAAACCGTTTAGATAAACAAGATGAATTTAATAAAGTCGTTACTGACTACATGAAATCTCATCCTTAATCAAATTCGCAATTTTTGAATAAACTATTTTTAATTGGATTGATGTTATTGCTTAAAACATTGGTCTAATTTATTCTGTAAATTATTCATTTAAAAAATTAGAAGACATGCTTCTAATTTCATAGATATTTGGCGCGCCCAGTAGGAGTTGAACCCGCAACCTTCTGGTCCGTAGCCAGACGCTCTATCCAATTGAGCTATGGGCGCATATATGGAGGTGCGGATCAGATTCGAACTGATGAATACGAAGGTTGCAGCTTCGGACCTTACCACTTGGCTACCGCACCAACTAATAACGATTATATTTTAATGTTTTGTCACTTAATTAATTTTCTATCAAAAATTATTCGGACTACCATCTTTTTCGTTACAAGCGTCCTTAAATCAAACAAATAGTGGTTTAATATCTGTAATAGGTTTCCCGTTTCCATTAATAATACCAAGCCCGATAGATGTTGGGCCTAAATCTATACCAATGTGTATTTTTTTATCGTTAAATGCATCCATGCTCAATTTTATCACTTTAAAAGTGTTTTTCCAGAATGTCTATATTCTCTGCATCAGATTCCAAGTGAATAGTTACATAAATGTACATTCCACACCCCCCCCGCCGTTGTATAATACTTTCATGCAATTAAATATGAAGAAAAAGAATATGAAATTTAAGAAGGTATTGAGAAATATAACTACAATTGTAGGGTTAGCGGTTCCAAATATCATGATTGGAACTGTTTTATCTAATTGCGCCTCTCATCCCCAAACAGATTTAGATATTGTTGACAGACATTATTCGGTAAATGAATTGGAAAACTGACAATTTCAATCAAATCTTAAAGACGAAGATTTTAGTAGCTTAAGTTCAGATGACCAAAACATAATGGAATTTTTTAAGAATAACTATAAACCAATTAATTTGTTAGATTCAATTGTTGATTATTGTCGACAATATTTGAACAAAAAATTAGTTTCTGAATCATCTGGAGCTGAACCTACAGAAAAAATAGAAGATGTAGTACATAAAGATTGGGAAGATGCATTAAATATTGAATATATTAGGATGGTTAATCCTAATCAATACCGAATTGATCTAACTTTTGATTTAAAATTTAGTACTAATTGTTGATTAGATGATATTGAAATTTTAACTGGTACTAATTTATCAGGTCGTGTACATTCTCAAACTGATCTTCAAGTTTCTATCCTAGAAGCTTACTATGTAAGTGACGATGACGATAATAGAGATATTTGAAAAGGCAATAATGTAATAATTGGCAATACAATTGGTAGAGACACATCATTTTATATAGATTTTGTATTATCTTATGACGGTTCTATTGGATTTGATTATTCCGTTTACAAAAATCGTTGATCAAATATTCGTATCAAAGGGTTTGATAATATAAAACTGCCATTAATCAATAACCAATTAAGTATTTAAGATTAATTATCCTATTCTTTTATTTCAAATTAGGTGGGAACTTTGCACCTTACTTGGTATACTTTGAGTCTGCTCGAGTGGCGGAACGGCAGACGCAGTAGACTCAAAATCTACCGGAGGTAACTCCTTATGGGTTCAAGTCCCTTTTCGAGCACCAGATACTAGTCTATAAAATAAAGTTTATGCTAGGAATTAATTAGAAGTATATCTCAACTATGAAAATAAGATTTAAAGTACGATGATGAACGGTAAGTTTCTTAAGTGTGACATCACTTGGAATTACATCACTCACAGCTTGCGGTAATACTGCATTTAATCAATTTGTCAAACAATTAAAAGCACATCCAGAATACCAAGGTGTCAAATTAGATTTTAATGGTTATGATGGCGCACCTAACTACAGTGTATATGTTCACAATAATAATTTAGCGGGTAAATTAAGACCAAAATATATAGATGCAACACAAATTGCTGAATTAATCTCTATTCCTAATATACAAATTACAACCGAAGTAAAAAATAATCATACTTTTATTCCGGCAGCTGATATTGATCCTAGTAAGGGCACCAATTATGATGCAATTTGAGTGAGGGATAGTATTTGAGGCTATTATGCATTATTAGCACAAGATAGAAAAACAGATGCCAATAATGTTTTATTAGGACAATTAGATTATTTTGCATCCGATGCTCAAAAACAAAGAATTCAAAATGTTTATCATGATCCTAATTTAATTAATGACCCACAAAACGGTCAAATGAATGCTGTTCATATTCGTTTTAATGCCAATTCAGCAACTTTTGATGATGTGCAAGAAAATGGTAAACCGCAATCGTGAAATCATAAACAAAATGATGCATTGGGATTATTTTTAGATGCATTAATTACTGCTATTACCAATCAACAATTTATTGAAGCGGACATAACCAATGCAAGAATGGACGCAATTGTTGGGCTAGTTGAATATTTATATAAGATACAATTTTGAAACATGGAAGATTCTGGCGCATGAGAAGAAGCACAAAGACTTAACACATCTTCAGTAGCAATAGTTACCTCAGCAATAGAAAATCTAAACAATGCATCTATGCCTAGTTGATTTTGAAATGATTTTAATAATGAAGCAAATACATTAAATTATGTTGATGTTAAAAATGAAAACCGATCTACAACGCTTAATTTAATGATTAACGAAGGCTATAAGTTAATTCAACGACAAATTACATTAGGTGGAGAATCACCGAATTATCCTACTAATGATAAAAGATATCGCACAGCCGATGCGGCATTATTAAATTTAATATATCCTGCAAATTTAAGTCAACTCACACTTAATGAAAAAGAAAGAGTTTTTGACATCGTTAGTACTTTAGATACAGATTGAGGTGTGAAGCGTTATGATAATGACACTTATCAATCTGGGAATTTTTGATTTAACCAAATTAAAACGGATGCTGATAGTTCAAGTGTGGCTAAAAGGGATGAAGATTTTATTGCAGGAAGCGAAGCTTCATGATTTTTTGATAGTTGAATGGCAAATGCTGCGATTTTATTAGCGAACTTAGATTCAACTAAAAAAGATTACTACCTTTCATTAGCGACAATGCATTTTAATCGTAGTTTGGCTTTTATTACTGGTGATGGATTACATGGTGATGCTACAACATGTGGGGCTGGTGGTTTACCAGAAAGTTATAATATCATTGTCAAAGGAAATAATTGGTGAAGAGTGCCTAGCCCAATTGATCCATTGAATTGAGCAAAGGGTTCTTTTGCCATCATGAGTAATGATATAAGTGAAATTATTAATTAAGTGATTTATTTTCTTCACAATCCATGAAGATTGCAATATTCGTAAATAACAGCATCTGTTTCTATTTTTAAATGGTGCTCAGGTTTATCACCCGGCTTTAATCATTTAATAACTCAGGCCTTATTATTAAACGAACCAATCCAATTAATGTAATGTTCAGGTAGCATAGGATGAGCTACACTGCCCACTTGAACATCATAAATAGGAGCATTCGCTAATTTGCAATTTTTTATTTTTTCTTTGATATATGGTACATGTTTTTCTACAGCTCCATCAGTTGTATTAGCTTTTAACATAATCATAGGACTATCACAACAAGACAATAATTCAGTTTTATCTTCTAGTTTCAAAACAATGTTACCGCAAACGGTACATTTATAAATTTTTATTTGTTTCATATTTACCTCTATCTAATATTACAACAAGATAAACGGAA
>JAIRME010000029.1 GCA_031258945.1 Mycoplasmataceae bacterium
TTGATCCAACAGGAAAAATATCAAAAGAAAATCCAGGATTTATGATTTCAAAGTCTGACATTCCAACTGCTAACGGAGATGATATGAACATTAACAATGTAGTGGTGGCTCTTTATGACATAACCATTCCAGAGAGCATTGATGGGCATAATGTTGTTTCTATCGGCGATGATGATCAACCAGATTTTGATGGTCCGATGGCATTTGCTTTCACTAGTATAACAACTTTAAATTCAAGTAATGTGACTGAAATTTTTGGTGGAGCTTTTTGAAATTGTCCAAACTTAACACAAATTAATTTACCTTTGGTTGAATCTATACATGAATCTGCATTTGAACATACACTTTTGTTAGAAAGAATTTCAATCCCAAAGATTGTATCTCTATCACATGAAGCTTTCGAATTTGATAATTGAATAAATTATGTGGAAATAGATGCTTCAATTAATCCAGATGGAGAAGGTATGGATATTCAAGAAATTTTTGGTGGGAGTGGTAGTGAAGCTTCAGGTGGTAAATTACATGATGTTTCAACAAACGGTATGTATAAAAATGCATGATTAATTAAACTATGTGGTTATTGAAACACTTTAGGTTGAACATGAGACTATTAATATAGATTTCAATTGTCGTATTATAATGTCTACACTTTTAAACAGAAAGTGTGGTGAATATTATTAATGCCTAAAGTTATTGTGAAAAACGGTGAATTAAATGAAGCTTTGAAACGTTTTTCACGCATTACAGCTGAAACTCGTAGGGTAGCTAAACGACACGAGTATTATTTGCGTCCAGGGTTACGTGCTAAAGAAAAATCCAAAGAAGCTCGTAAATTTCAAAAGAAAACCCGCATAATTAAACCCTATTAAACTAGGGTTTTTTTGTATCTAATATAAATTGTACATCTTTGATTTGACCGTGAAACTCAGTTAAAAATACTTCTTTAACTCCTTGGTCAAATGTCATGTTAAAAGAAGCACAACCTACGCACGCACCAGAAATAGCTAGTTTTAATATTTTATTTTTAAAACTAATAAATGACAAATCACCCCCATCGTTATTGATAAATACACGGAGTGATTCAATGGTATCATGAATTTGTTTCAACAATTCACTTTGTGATAATTTAGTAGACATGTGTTGTCATTATATAATAATTCATGTTGGTAAATAATGATTGACACTAAGAAAATTATCAAAGGTAAGGTTATTCGGATTGAACCTAGTTTTATTATTGTAAGTTTCGCTGGACACCAAGGCATTTGTCATATTTCTGAAATTAGCGATTATCATGTGAGCGATATTCATCGATACGTTAAATTAAATGAAACTTACCCATTCTTGTTAATCAACGCTGATGAAACAGCCAACAAATATCGTCTTTCTTTCAAACAAATTAGACCAAAACTATTGAAACACCATCGTGAAATCATCGATTCAATACAGGGGTTTAAAAATTTATATGAAGCAACTCTCAAAGCTTTGGAAAAATAATTATGCACTCTTAGCTCAATTGAATAGAGCATCTGACTTCGGATCAGAAGGTTAGGGGTTTAACTCCCTTAGAGTGCGCCAAATAAAAATCACCATTAAATAAAATGTGGTGATTTTTATATCTTGCGGTTTTAATCAAAATAATGATTAATATCCGTAATTTAGATTATTTCACATTTTATCATTGATTGGGAGGGGTTACGGTTTATTATCCATAAATATGAGTAACTATTCACCGAGGCATCTAAGAACATATATTTACCTAACAAGTTAGGTATGTCTGCACCCGTATGTATACACGCGTTAGTGAATGGTTATTCTTGTGAGTTGACACCCCCCCCATCGTCTTATTAATTCTTAAATATTTAAGGATAAATAAAAAATGAAAAAAATTATTAAAGTTTGCAACCCCAATCTTAGTATTATCATCTATTACATTTCCAATATCTTTTGTTAGTGCTTGTTCCAAAACACCGACATTTCCCGTTAGTTTTACAACTTTGCAATACATTGATATGGGTTCTGATTTAGCCATTGTGTTTGGGGATGTCCTACGCGGCTTTTCTATTGGAGTATATAAACTTGTTACGACCACTACTGACGATAATAGCCCTACTGGAATGTTTTCAATGTATAACATTTTAGTAGATCGCAAAATGTATTATTTGTTAGTATCACAATGGGAGAGGAAGGAGAAGTGTCAACATGAATGTATATTAAAAGAATGCCAACATATGATTCAATGTCCATTACTTGTTGAACCACAAAGGATGAAGTAGATGTAAGTACAACAAACCTTTCAACAGATTCATGAGTATAAGATAATTATTAATGCTAGTTGAACAAACCCACCCATGGATTCTCTATTTATTACTAATGTTGATGATGATTATTCAACTCGTGTTGGGTCGCAAGTACTTATAAACAATAGAGTGCAATGTTATGATACCGTTGGTGCTCCCCACGACGATGTTGAGTATAGTATATCAAGTGGTGATCTCCCAAGTGGATTAACTTTGGCACCTAACACAGGGCAAATAACAGGAAGATTAACAGCATTAACTGGCACATATGGTTATACCTTGAAAGCCATTTCGTCAACACAACAAACTGGGTCTGTTCGTTGCAAAATAATAATTAGTTAAGTTGAAAATATCCCTTAAAACAGCATAACGAACCGGATTAAAGCAATGATTTACTATCGTTTGTGTTTATGTACGTGGATGAGCGTCTCCTCGCCTTCGGTGAATAGTTATATATATGAGTTTACCTATTTTTGACAATAGGTTATAATGTTGTCATGTCAAAAGTTAATCGTATTAATTATGACGAGAGTCTGGTTTTACAATTAGTAGCTAACATTGTAGCCAAAACTCCTGGTGTAAATATCCATGATGATTTTAATGTCACAATTAATGATAAACATACTGTCCTTAACATTATTTTTAAACCTCTGTCTGATGTAGCAGATATTTTTCATCTTGCTCGTAAAATACAAGATTCGGTACATTTCAATGTGAAAAAAACTTTTGATTTGTATGACATTATCGTTAATGTAGAAGTACGAGGGGGGGGAGTAAATGATGTTAACTCTTAATGCTTCTAAATTAAAGGAAATGTTTGTTGCTGGTGGTAAAGCAATTGAAAGTGAATATGAATACATTAATGAATTAAATGTTTTTCCTGTACCAGACGGTGATACAGGTACCAATATGATGATTACCATCAATGGAGCAATTGAAGCAATTAATAACATTGATTACACTGACATTCAATTGTTGGGTAAACATTTTTCTCGTGGATTATTAATGAACGCACGTGGTAATTCTGGTGTAATTTTTTCCCAAATTATTAAAGGATTTACATCTGTTTTTAAAGAAGGTAAAAATGAAATTGGTATCGTTGATTTTGTCAATGCGTTCACGGCTGCTAAAAATACAGCTTATGCCGCCGTTGCTAGTCCAGTCGAAGGCACCATTCTTACTGTAATCCGTGTTACGGCCGAGAAATTATCTAAAAAACGTAATTTTAAGTCGATTGATGATGTAATGAAAACTGCTTGCAATGAGGCACAGAAAATTTTATTACAAACCCCAGAAATGTTGCATGAATTAAAAGAAGTCGGTGTAGTAGATTCAGGCGGTTATGGTTTGTGTCGCTTTTTTGATGGCATGTTAATCGGCATAAATCAAAATACACAATTTACTACTGTTAAAAAAATACCACTTGCAAAAATTGAAGCTAAAAAATCATTCATTGATAAATTAGAAGATGCAAACATTGGTTTTGGTTATTGTTGTGAATTTATTATGACATTGAAAGCACGTGTTACCTTAAAACAATCTACCAAAAAAGATTTTGATGTTAAATCTTTTAAAAAACAATTGTCAAAAATTGGTGATTCAATGGCTGTGGTAATAGATGGCGACATAGTAAAAGTGCATATTCACACGATTAATCCTCACCAAGTATTGGAAATTGGTGCACAATATGGTGAATTTAATAAAGTTAAAATTGAAAATATGACCTTGCAATTTTTAGAAAGAAATCCTGGTACTACTTTAGAAAAATTACAAGATCAAGTTAAAACTCGTCGTAAACTGCCTACAACCGTTAAAATCATTGCAACTGTTCCATCGACTACCATTGCTAATATATATAATTCGGAGCTTAGTATTTCTCATACTATTAATACCGAAGCTGTGGGCAATCCTTCTGTGCAAGAATTTATGGATAAAATTCGTGATGCTCATACAGCGAATATTATTATTGTAGTAGACGATTCAAATATTATTTTAGCAGCAAAAGAAGCATCAGCATTAGTCAAAAATGAAGTAAATACCGAAATTATTAATGCGAGCAATATTGCTGCTTCATATTTAGCTTGTTTAATTTTTGATCCAATGCAAGATATGAACACTAATATTAAGAATATTAATAATGCAATCAAGGCTACCCATGTAGGTAAAGTATCCATTTCTAGTAAACCGATCAATTATTCACATATTGAAGTCAAGAAAAATCATTTTATTGGCATTATTGATAAAAAAATTGTTTCCTCCGATTACAGCATGTCAAATGTACTAAAACGCTTAAGTGATTTATTATTAAACAAAATCAGACGACCAAAAAATGCTTGAATTATTTATGGCAACAATGCCCAAATTCACGACATTAAAACACTAAAAAAATATCTCATGGAAACACATTCACTTAAAGTTTCGGCAATTGATGGTAATCAACCAGTTTATTCTTTTTATATCGCTATTCAATAGCAAGTTTTGCAAAATTGATTGGATTAAAAACATTTAAATTATGAAGTTCAATATTATTTAAGAAGCTCAGGAGAATGTTCAATTTTGTCCATAACCACTTTTTTGAACGTTATTACTGAATCATGTATTTGCATTACCGGTGCTTGGTAAACTAGCGATAAATTGTGCATTATTTGTACCCACTTCATCCCATCCGTCGTCATTATCATTTCATTCCATGCTACTAGGTGCATAGAAAGTTTGCACATTAGTGCACTCATATGATCAATCAAAATCTAAAAAACCGTTTGAAGGGAAACTTCGCATGTCAATAGATGTAAAATTACACCGCATAAAAGCATAACCCCCAATCGATGCCACTGAATTAGGAATAGTTAAAGTTCCAGTCAACCCACTACAATTACAAAAAGATTCAAGTCCAATTGTTGTTACTGAATTTGGAATAACTACTGAAGTTAACCTACTGCAATATTCAAAAGTACGAGTTCCAATTGATGTCACTGAATTAGGGATAGTTAAAGTTCCGGTCAACCCACTACAATTATAAAAAGCATAATTCCCAATCGATGCCACTGAATTAGAGATAGTTAAAGTTCCAACCAACCCACTACACCCATAAAAAGCATATTCCTCAATAGTTTCAATTCCGGAAGATATTGTTAAAGTGCCAGATATTTTATTAGTTTGTGCAAATACACCATCTCCTATCTTTACCTTATATATAGTGTCATCAGTCGGATCTTTTACTTTGCCAGGGAAAACTAAATTCACGGCAGCATAGTCATCTGATGAACCCGTATATGTAACTACCTTATCTTCGGTTGAAACTGAATATAACATAGTACCACTTTGACGACCATTCCAATCAGA
>JAIRME010000043.1 GCA_031258945.1 Mycoplasmataceae bacterium
TTCATTGAAAGAGATGAATTAAGAATAGAAGCCAATGATGGTGTACATCAAACCCATGAAATTGTGGCTATTGGAAGTGTTGAATTCAAAAAAATTCCTTTAACGAGCGAATATTTTACCTTAGGAACAACAGATGAAGAAAATGACACAATCATGGGTTGAAGCCAAGCAGTGATTGACAATCCTAGCAAGTTAAGCGATTTTAATAGCATGGATTTTTCTAATCAAGATGAGATTAAATACATCAATGGTGAATGTTATTTTGCAAGTATCTTTAAAGACGAATTTTATTATCTTTATAATTTATTTGATTATTGAGATCCGCAAAAAATTGACTTTGGCAATTTAATATTTAAAGATAACAATGCTGGTTACACAGGATCATATCTTTTCGCTGGGGATGGTGAATATTTAACTGATTTATCTTCTCTAATAATATTGGATTTTAATAATTCAAAATTTGCAAGCACTAGTACTCATAGTAGTGCTTATCAGACCTTTTCTTATGCCAACATATCTGCATTAAGTCATTTGAATTTGAAAAATGCAACATTTGCTGTCGAAAATGCAAGTAGCCTTACTTATACAGCGGAACAAACATTTGTGAATTCCATATTATCCGGTTTAAAATATTTGGATTTATCAACAACAAAATTTGCAGTTGATAACACCAATAGTAATTATAGTATATCAACAGCTTGTGATACTTTTGCATCAACAAATTTATCTGAATTAACTACCCTAAATATGTCAAACGCGATATTTTGTGGGGCTAACATGATAGACTCAACTATTAACACCAGTAAAATCGTCACGACTGCTGATGCGACTTTTAAGAATGCTATTTTATCTAATTTAAACACTCTTGACATGACAAATTCAATATTTGCAGCAGTTACATATGCAGGAGCTAGTCCTATTGTTTCAGTACGCACGGGTTATCAAACATTTGAAGAATCTAATTTATCAAAATTATCTGTTTTAGACTTGTCTAAAACAGTGGTCGCAGTTAATGGTATGGGGACAACGCTTTTAACTGGTAATCGTCCATTAGTTAACACTTTTGATGATAATACACAACTTTCAAATTTGAATGATATATTCCTACCAAAATCAGACAATCCTCAACCATACAATTGATATCAATCTTTTGCTAGTCACTCCGTTGATGATTCTTTTATAATTCACGGATATGAAGCATGTCCAAATTGATTTAATGCTAATTGATGGAATGGCGCGACTTGAAGTCTAGATTAAAATATAAAGCCACTTATTATTTACAATTAACTTTGTAATGTTTTTTCAATTCACCATATATTTTATCTAAATCGCCCAAATATTTATTACCTATCCCAATTTGAAAGCCTTCAGCTTTACCATATTTGGGAATTACATGGATATGAAAATGCATGACTATTTGCCCAGCAATTGAACCTTCATTAGATAAGTAATTAATCCCTCATGGTTTTAATGATGAATCTTGAATTTCATTTGATACTTGCTTAACTAAATCAATTACACCGTGCAATGTTTCTACATCGCATTGACTTAAATTTTGATAGTGTTTTTTAGGAATTACAATTGTATGGCCGTCACTAATCGGCTCAATATCTAAAAAAGCAAGTGCATCTTTATTTTCAGCAATAATTTTAGCCGGTATTTCTTTGTTAGCAATTTTACAAAAGATACATTCCATATAACTTTTATCATTATATATAATCTTAATTATGGAAAATTTAACTTCAAAACAAATACTAGATATGTCTGAACAAGAATGGCAGGAGTTTCGTAATAAGTCATGAGAGCGCAAACGTGAATATTATGCTCAAAATGTACCAGATTGGTATTTAAGAAGTCAGGAAAGTTTTGCTCAATTTCTAGAACGACGTCAACCAAAACGTAAATAACAATTTAACTATTAAATTCAAAAAGAGCGATTTTTAACATAATAATCATTAATTGATTATTTTCATAATCCGTCTATACCAAATCTCCATAAACCTTGGAATGGATCACCAATTAGTGAAGAAACAATCCCAAAATATATCATAACACCAGCTATGATTGACGAAATTGTGATAAAACATATAATGAAAGTGATTTGTGAAGCTGAATACTTTAAATTAATTTTTCTAATTAATTTATTATTAGAAACAACTCCCCTTGATAAAATACCATTCATTCGCAAAATTCATCATTCATTAATGGAACTAAAAAATATGTCTCATTTTCAAAAATGAACTATTAAATAAGCTAACAAGACCAAGCTCATTGCTGAAAAAACATCTACAACATAGTGTTGTCTCACAAATAAAACACCTAGCGCCACTAAAATAAACATTAATCCAGTTCCTAAAATCATTCAATAATTTAACTTATCGGTTTTAGTGCTCTTATTCCAACAGGCAACAAAAGGTAGAAAAGTACATAACACATGAAAAGAGGGAGATAAATTATCAGGTAAATCATTGTTGTAAACCATAGCATTCATAATATTTCACAATGGTTCGTCTTTATAATTTTGAATGTTAGTGTAATCAATATTAGTCATCTTGGAAGGAAGAAAGACTAATCAACAAAATCCTAGTATTTGTGCCAAAAAAGTAGCCGCCACAAATTGATAAAATACTTTTTTACCCATCAAAGCATAAATAATAAAAGGAATCACTATTCAATATAGAAATGACAACACATAAGGGATAACAAAAAATGATACAAACGGAATTTCATGATCAATTGGCAATGGCCATTCAAAAAAACTATGACCGCTAGTAAATATAGTATGTGTAATAAGTCTAGCAAGTAAGTATCAAAAACGATTAAAAGTCAATAATAATGCCGGTAACAAAATCAAAATGATATGTTCTTTAAATCATTGTGTAAAACTAAGTTTATGTTGATGAAATTGCTTGGACATTACGAAAAAATCGCTATTTTTTTAAAATAAAATAAACTCCAAAATATTTAATTAAAATCATTTAGGTCTACTGGTATATGGAATAATTACATTATTCTTTTTTATACGTTTAGCTTTATAAGCTTTGCCAAGAGCATCAGCTACTTTCATTGCAGCATACACATCCTCAGGAGTTACTTTAAATGGCATATTTCCCATTGGTACACCAGGACCTGTTGCTTTAGTGGCAATCGCCATTAGTTGTTTATCTGTAACACTACCAATATGTAAATCCTCAAAAGTAATCGGTAACCCTACATTGTAACAAAACTTAATAACTTTTTTAATTTCTTCTTTATCAGCATTTTCTAAAACCAAATGAGAAATAGTACCAAAAGCTACTTTTTCACCATGGAAATTTTTGTGCACTTCTGGTAATATCCCTAATGCATCTTGAATGGAATGTGCCGCTCCTAATCCGCCTGATTCAAATCCAATGGTAGATAAATAAGTATTAGCTTCAATTACATTTTCTAAAGCTTTAGTGGATACCTTTAACTCACAAGCTACCATGGCTTTTTCACCATCTGCCATGATGGCATCATAACATAATTTAGCTAGTGCATAACCAGTCATTGATTGTTGTGCATGTCATTCAGTAATATTACGAGCTTCAGTACGATGACAACTTCTAGCTTCAAAATAGGTAGATAAAGCATCACCTAAACCGCATGCTAATAAGCGTGCCGGTGCTTCAGCAATGATATTGCAATCCACAATCACAACATCTGGTGATTTATTTGGATAGTAATATTGATCAAATTCACCATTCTCTTTATAGATAATAGCTGAGTGTGAACACGGCGCATCAGTTGAAGCAGCTGTTGCAAACACAACTAAAGCTGATTTGTTCATAAAAGCAGCTACTTTACCAGTATCACAACCCTTCCCACCTCCAACAGTCACAATGCAATCAGCCTTTTTAGATTTCATTAAAGCTGCTACACGTTTACATTCTTTCATTGTACATTCGCCGTGAAACAATTCAAAGTGAATTTTAGTTTTTGGTGTCGCACTTTTAAAAGATTTAGTAATTGCTGGTACACATTTGTCTCAAACTAATTTATCCACTAAAAAGAAAAAAGAAGTGCCCCAATCTTTGATGTCCTTTGCAATATTATTAATTTCGTGGTTTCCTTGAATATATCTCAAAGGTGAACCAATTATTCTTGCCATATGTTTATGTGCCCCTTTATTTTTTATACAAGTATTATACATAAAAAGACTTTTACTATTTATTCAAGTAAAAATGAAAAATAAGCCAAGTCAACCCCTAAGTTCCCACCCCTCTAGTAGGATATAAAAAGCTCATTTAAGAGCCTAAAATTAATTTGAAACACAGATTAATAAAGGACTCCAAAAATGAGCAAAAACAATTATAAACACTTTCAAGCGTGAGAAAAATTGAAATTAGAGCGTCTCCTTGGCAACAAACCAATTTGTGAACCGACCTACAGCATGACAATGCATGGTTGAGATATTATTAAGTTCAAATGACTAGTAAATATTTCTCAGCTAGCTTTCGAACTTAAGAAGGAACGTAAAACCATCAAGAACGAATTACTGCGTGGGAAGTATTGGAACCTTACCAAAACCATGGTAGAGAAATCTAACTATTTTCTTTATTCTAAAGACGCTAGCGATGAACACAAACGTAGAGTAACACAAAAACGGTGGATACAGAATACCAAAATATTGCAATTTAAGAAGTTATGCAATTTTATTACTACCCATTTGGAAACGCAAAGTTTAAAAGGAATTGCTGGACGTTCTAAATTAGCATACAAATCTGGCTCAATCGAGACAACTATTAGTCACACCGCTTTATATTCTTATATTGACAATGAAAATGTTAAGTTCATAGATAGTACAGCATTAAGGCGGCGTAAAAAGCAAAAATATCGTTTGAAATATGCTGGGAAAAGGCAAAATGGCAAATCTATTGATGAACGACCAGAGGTGATTAATAACCGAAAAGAGTTTGGTCATTGAGAGATGGATTTAATTGAAGGTAAACGTGGCACAAATGTAAATTTACTAACAATTGCTGAGAGAAAATCAAGAAAAGGCATTGCGATGAAAATTAAAGGTAAAAGAGCAATAGACATTAACGCTGTATTAAAACAACTACAAATTGATGATATTTTAATTTATGGTAAAAATATTAAATCAGCGACTTCTGATAATGGTAGTGAGTTCTGAGATTGAGAAACGTTTAGTCAATCAATCTATAACCAGAGGGACAATATTGAAGTTTATTTTACTCATCCATACTGTTCGTGAGAAAAAGGTGGTGTAGAACATTTCAATGGACAAATTAGACGTAAGTTTGCTAAAGGAACAGATTTCACAAAGATCTCACAAGCAGAGATCAATAAAGTAGTTGATTGAGTTAATGGATTATTTAGAGACTCATTAGGATACTTAACGGCGCAAGAAGTGTATAATACTTTCGTTTCAAATTAAGTGGGAACTTTACCCTTTACTTCGCAAAAAATGAAAAATATCTAAAAGAATAATTACGTTACTTGATAGTAATATTGTAATGATTCATTAATTCTGCAATAGAGAAACCATTCATAAAATCTATCAATATTTCTACAACTTTATTAATTGTTTTATCAACAACATTTTTTTCAAGATTACTAAAAGGTGCCAACACATAGTCAGCTAAACTAATTTTTTTATTCGTGGGTCGACCTATCCCAATTTTAATACGATTAAATTGAGATGAATTTAACTTATTGATAATATCTTTTAAACCATTCTGCCCGCCCGAGGAACCTTCTTTACGAATTCTAATTGTGCCTATATTATTGTCGGCATCATCAGATAAAACCAATATATTGGATAACTCCACTTGATAAAAACGACAAATATCTCTCACAAAATCACCAGACAAATTCATATATGTATATGGTTTAGCAATAATATACTGACGGTCTTCTACTATCACTTTTGTAAAACGACCATTAAATTTGTTATTAGTTAATTCTAATGACAGTGCTTGAGATAACTTGTCTATTACCATAAAACCAATATTGTGTTTAGTTTTATGGTATTGCTCTGGATAATTTCCTAATCCTACGATTAAATATGTTGTCATTTTTATATTCTTCATTTATGACGTAATTTACGATACATTTCACGTAACCCAGCTGAGCGATCATGACCCATTTCTTTTTTAATACGACCATGATCTAAAAATACTAAATGATCAGTATATTTTTCAATTTCATCTAAATTATGAGTAATTAAAAAGAAAGTAGCGTATGGATGTTTAGTGTGATATTCATGCACAAAATCTCAAAAAATATCTCGCGTTTCAGGGTCTAAATTATCTGTAGGTTCATCGGCAATAATCAAATATGGATCACCCAAAAAGGCTTGAATAATAGTAATAATTTTATTTTGACCAGAAGATAATTTATTTAGTTTTACATCTAAACGATTAGTGGGCAACTCAAAAAATTTTAACATGGGGTATACTTTTTTTATAGTTTGACTTGCATTCATTCCATAAAATGCCCCTACCTCTATTAAAAAATTACGAGCTGTTATTTTTTCGATATTACCTTTTTCAGGAATATATCCTACTCTTTGACGTGCAAGAATATTTTGCCCATCAATGCCATTAATAGTAATTTTGCCTGATTGAATGGCTCTTAATCCCAAGCAAGATTTAACTGTAGTGGTTTTACCAGCCCCATTGTGCCCAATGAAGGTGCACATACTGCCAGTCGGTACCTTAAAACTAACATTGAATAACAAACGATTACTAGGTTTACCAAATGCATTAGTGGCATAAGCATTTAATTTATGCACCACTAATGCATACTTGAAAGGTAATGTTTTATTGGTTGTATTTACCATAATTTATGACTCAATCTCACTTTTAATGAAGATATACGAACCAATAATAGTACCAATTGTAGTCAAAAATATACAAATAGGAATTGGTAAAAATAATCATCAAAATCTAGTGACATTACTAAAATCACTTTCCCAAGAGTCTACTAGCATCGGATACAAAATAACATAAATTAATAAAATACCAAAACAAGCAATCATAAGAATACCTCCCCTGGTTTGATATTTCCAAATGGTAGCAATGCATGAACTAAAAATTAGAATAGCAATAAAACTACCAAAAATAGCATAAGGATTTTCTGCCCTGCTAACATCAAATATGTTTAAATTATGATGCACTGCTTCAAATATAGCAATTCCGACAAGTATCAATATTGTGGGTGATGCAAATAAAAGAGATGTAGTAAAAGTTGACAAACATTTACCTAATAAAAAAGTCCCGCGTTTAATCGGTTTAGATAAAACATAAATTTTTTCGCTAGATATAGCATTGGTTTCACCAATGCTAGCCCCCATTAAAGCCAACATTACAAAAGTTACTTGCATTGTTAAAATAATTCAAGTATCACTCTCATAATATAGAGAAATATTCCCCATATGTGTAGCATATGGTCATAAAAAATAAATGAAACCATCAGTTAAAAGTGAAATAGCTAAAATCACATAAGGTAGTTTAGATTTCAATATTTTTTTAATAGAATTAAAATAAACAATTCGCATATTTAGTGTAGGTAAATATGATGGATTGGTAACAATGTGTTGCTGTGATTTCATATATTGTTTTAAGAAGGGTTATTGTTAAAATTGTTATCCATAGCTTTAACTTGTTCCTCATTATAATAAAACACATTGTCTGCCTTTGTTTGCATGTTATCAGTCATGAACATGTAATTTAAACCAATAGCAAATCTATTAAAATGTCCAGATGCATCAACAGTAATATTATGCGCAGAAAGATTATCTTCTAGATATTCTGCTATATTTAAACCCCTACTACTACTACTACTCTTCCAACAATTGTGCGATGGTTGTTGAATTATTTGATAATAAGGGACTGGATCATCATTTAATTTTATTCCATCTTTGGTTGTATAGATATTTATATTTTTTCAAGGTGCTGCACTTCCACCGTTTAAACATTGATCTTGAAGTACATTTTGTGCTTTTCTTTCAGCAATAAAGTTGGGATCATCATTTAAATTCACATCCACATAATTATTATTTCACATAAAGTCATCAGCTCATTGCTGCTTAGTTCTACTTTCAGAGTCACCTAAATAATTACTAAAATATTGATCTGGAGAAATATCTACATAACATTGATTAATGCTTATTTGTTCATATGCTTTTTCTCATGTTGAAGTAGTGGCATCATAACTCATACCCGAGAGGGTATAACTTGGCATGGTAAATTGCCAATTTCTAAAACTATCATGTGGATCATCAGTATCCGGATATTGTGATTTTAATATCAAATGTTGCAATCCCGATGTATATTCCAAACCTAAAAAACGAGGTTGACTCATAAAATATACATGTTGACCCGAACTCATGGCGGGAAGCTGTTTAGCACTAATCGTAATATTGTAATTTTGATATGAATTAGCATTAGAAGGTACTAAAGACAAAAAATCTTGATTATAAGGTTGATAAATTGGACTACTGGGGTCTTTCACATTATATCCTTGTGGATAATGTGCCTTATTATCCTCAGTGCTTACTTTATAAGCACCCATTAGCTTAGGACCCGGCACTGCTTCTATACCTTTATCTGGATCAGCCATTTGACCTCAATTGTAATCAACGACTATATTTCCATCAAACGGAACAAGGCCAAGTACATATACTTTACCAGATGCTTCAACATGCAAAGTAATGTAATCAAAAATTTGAGTATTAAAATTATATTTTAGTTCAATGTGAAATTTTCAGGTAGAGTAATCCAATTTAGAGTATGTATTGGTTGAATCATCTATGTACACATATTCTATGCTGGAATAAATTAAATATTGATATCACACCAAATCATTAGTAAGGTGCGTTTCAATTAGAGATTGTCTCATATTTTCATATGGTTCTGGTAACTGACCTTTCCCATTGTATATTCCATCGATACACTGATATGAATCATATTGAGGATTATTCGGATATATATTGTCATAGTCAGTTGTAGGTTTGCTAGCATAATTCAAATCAGTGTTAATATTAATAATACCTGCTTCGGGTGGGGTTATAGTAATCGTAGATACTTTCTTAAAATTAGTATGTTTAATGGTCCATGTAACATGAATATCAAAAGGTTTATCTTTATTTACATCACCAGTGGTGAGAATGTTAAAATAAACATTGGCAAATTGCGTTTTGTGTGCATCATCTTTGATTTTTTTAGAATCTTGTAGGTCTAATACAACATCTTTCTTATGCTCTGTTGGAATATCCACACCACCCACTTCTCACGGAGCATTAACATCATTAAAATAATAACCTTTCCATATTGCATCCGCCGATACGGATGTATCTTGTGTTCAATCTTTGGAAGTGTTAGTTATTGTAAATGTAGGATATACCGTAGAGCAAGAAGTTAAAAAGGGTGTTATGCCACAAGTTGATAAGCCTAACAAAGCGGTGCTACCGAGATATCTAACAATTTGCATTTTAGCTATCATTACCCACTAATTATATAGTTATCGTTTCGGTGTAGGTTTATCTTTTACGATGTGGTGATGACGACAACGAGCAGTATATTGTTCTACATCTCCTACCTTAATTAGTGGTGAGTAATAGCTGGCTGGCTGACCATTAATTAATCTTTGTGTTCTTGTGCCGGGTGCCCCACATTCAGTACAGATAGCTGTTAATTTAGTCACATATTCAGCATATGCTACAATGTTTAACATCGGTTTAAATGGTTCTCCCCTAAAATCTAAATCTAATCCTGCTGCATAAATAATGTGTCCGCTATTAGCTAATTGTTCACATACTTCACCTAAATTTTCATCAAAAAATTGAGCTTCATCAATACCAATAACCGATACTTCTTGTTTTTGATTGCGCAAATATTCCACTATTTCTTTAGATGATTTCACAGTGATAGCTAAGTTTTTCCTACCATCTCTAGATTTAACTGTTTGCTTAGTACGAGTATCAATTTTAGGTTTAAATAATATAAAATCTACATCGGCATATTTTAGACGATTTAATCTTCTCAATAGTTCTTCTGATTTACCAGAGAACATCGGACCACAAATTACTTCTATTCATCCTTTGGGTATAACAAATGCATTAGCTTTAGGCATTAATTAACTCCTTTTGATGGTGTGTATACGGTCATTGCCCACTGATATATAAGTAATAGGGACATTGAGCATTTTAGTTAAATAATGAATGTATGCTTGTGCATTTTTAGGCAAGTTCTTAAAAGAAGTAATCGTATTTATTTCTTTTTTTCATCCTTTGAATGTTTTATAAATCGGTTTACACTTAGCATATTCCTTGTTGTTTGGCAATATTTCATGAATCGTCTTAGTACCATACTTATATGCCACACATACTTTTATTTCATCAATGCCACTCAATACATCCAATAATGTTAAAGCTATTTCAGTAGTACCCACTACATTAACGGCATATTTTAACATAACTAAATCTAATCAACCAATCCGTCTAGGCCTTTTAGTAACTGTACCATATTCACTACCACGCTCACGAATATAGTCAGCTGTTCGACCAAAAATTTCAGCAATAAAAGGGCCTTCTCCTACACGTGATGTATAAGCTTTTACAATACTTAATACGGAGTTAATTTTAGTAACGCTAATACCGCTACCACTAGATACTCCAGCTACCGTAGAAGAAGATGTGACATATGGATAGGTGCCCATATCAATATCTAAAAACGTTCCTTGTGCCCCTTCAAATAATATTTTCTTCTTATTACGATATGCATCATTTAGTAAATCAATGGTGTTGCTAATATAAGGCTTAATTTTTTGTCCTAAACTATAATATTCATTCACTAAACGTTCTATATCTTTCTCACTAAAACCAATATGATTAAGTAAATGTTTTTTAGTTTGTAAGGATAGTTTAATTTTCTGTCGTAATTCATTTTTGTCCAATAAATCAGAAGCCCTTACCCCAACTCTTTGAATTTTGTCAGAATAACAAGGCCCAATGCCACATAAAGTAGTGCCAACTTTTTGGTCTCCTTTGAGATCTTCATAATATTTATCGATTGCAATATGATAATCTAAAATGATATGAGCACGATTAGATACAAATAAACGTTTTTTTACATCAAATCCATTTTCTTTCAAATACTCAATTTCACGAATTAAAGTTTTAGGGTTTACCACTACACCATGACCAATGACAACTTTCTTACTAGTTTTAAAAATACCGGAAGGAATTAATCTTAATTTATATTTCACGCCTTTAATAACAATAGAATGACCGGCGTTATCACCACCTTGAAAGCGAACAATATAGTCGTATTCATCTGCTAAAATATCCGTAAATTTACCTTTACCTTCATCTCCATATTGTGATCCAATAATTAACATGCATTGTTTATTTGTCATATGCCCTCTTTTAATTTAAAACTCTTTTTTCCGTTCGTTTAATGTTCATTACTGACGCAATATAAAAATGTGATTGATCAATTAGAAATGTATAAGTATTGCAACGTAATAGCACTTTATCTGCTTTGTACATACTGTGTTCCATGGTTTTAATCATTGAAGGTGATTTAGTTGCTCTTACTTTATTTGCAATTTCATTAATCATTTTCACATTATTTTCAATGTCTACAAGATAGTCATCTAATGCTCGTAAAATTAATTTAAATTCACCTATTAATTTTTGTCTCACTTTGTAATCTTTTTGTTTGGGATCATCTAATCTCCAAGTAAGAAAGTGACTTATAAAATCCTTATAAGATTTAAATAATAATTTAATTTGAATTTCAATTACCTCTAATTTCTGTTGTATTTCAGCGATTGTAATATTTTGAGCAGTTTTCATATTTACACATTAAAACGAAAGTGGCATACGTCTCCATCTTGCATAACATATTCCTTTCCTTCAATTCTTAGTTTACCATTTTCTTTTGCAATTATCTCAGATTTAAAATGTAATAAATCTTCGCATTTAATCACTTCTACTTTAATAAAGCCCTTTTCAAAATCACTATGAATAATGCCAGCACATTGTGGTGCCAACATCCCCATCACAAAGGTTCATGCTTTCACTTCTGTCTTACCGAAAGTGAAATAAGTACATAAATTGAGTAATTTATAAGTGGCTTGAATTAAACGATCTAATCCTGATTGACTAATACCTAAACTTTCCATAAACATTGGCTTGTCTTGAATAGGTAACTTAGAAATTTCATATTCAATATTGGCAGAAATAGGAATAATTTGATCTTTAGTTTTGCCCAGAACAAACTGTTTCAATTTTTGATAATAAATGTTTTGTTCGGGATTACTAACATCTTCTTCATTAACATTCGCCACATATAAAACTGGTTTCATTGTAAGCAAATTATAATTTTTTACTAATTTCCATTCTTCATCATTCATAGAAACAGTTTTAGCGAATTGACCACTTTTTAAAGCTTGCATAATATTACGACAAATTTTTTCTTCCACCATTGCTTGTTTGTCTCCAGTTTTAGCTTTAAGCACGATTCTAGAAAATCGTTTTTCCATTATTTCCCAATCTGCTAAAATCAGTTCATAATTAATAACTTCCACGTCACGAATAGGATCAATACCTTCATAAGAATGTGTAATATCTTTTTTATTAAAGCAACGCACAACGTGACAAATCGCATTTACTTCGCGAATATTGGCTAAAAATTTATTACCTAATCCTTCTCCTTGGCTTGCCCCTTTTACTAACCCAGCAATGTCTACAAATGTACAAATGGCAGGTGTAATTTTATCGGGATTAATTAGATTAGCTAAATCATATAAGCGTTGATCTGGCACTTTCACCACACCTACATTTGGCTCAATTGTAGCAAAAGGATAATTAGCTGCTAATACACATGAATTAGTAATAGTATTAAATAAAGTAGATTTGCCTACATTTGGTAATCCAACAATTCCTGCTGATAATCCCATAATGCACTAAATATATCCTCTTAACTTAAATAAACGAAAAAATATATAATGCTGATCACAACAAAATTGCATTGTAAAAGTTATAACGAATTACGCTTTACCTAAACTACCAAAAACCTTAAATTTTTCAATACATTTATTTTTCACAGCTTCTACTCCTGGTTTTAATAACTTACGTGGATCAAAACCCTTAGCTTTAGCATCAAGATCTTTATTAGCTTCTATATATTTACGTGTAGCTTCTGCAAATACCAATTGACACTCTGTATTCACATTAACTTTGCTAACGCCCATCGTAATAGCCTTTTGTACCATGGTGTCAGGAATGCCAGTGCCACCATGTAATACTAATGGAATATCATGAGTAGCATCATGAATGGCTTTCAAACGTTCAAAATTTAAACCTGTTCAATCTGATGGATAAATACCATGAATATTACCAATCCCAGCAGCTAAACAAGCTAATGGTAACTGTGCAATTTTACGACATTGTTCTACATCTGCTAATTCCCCACCTGACCGTTTGCCATCTTCTTCTCCACCAATAGCGCCCACTTCTGCTTCAACCGATGCATTTTGCTTGTTGGCTAAATCAATAATAATTTGAGTTTCTTTAATATTTTCATCAAATGATAAATGCGATCCGTCGTACATCACAGAACTAAAACCTGCTATTAATGCTGCTTTTGCACCTTCAAAAGTACCGTGGTCTAAATGAAGGGCTACTGGTTGGGTTACATTCATAGTATCCAAAACATTATTTACCATGTCTACTACATTTTTAAAACCACACATGTATTTAGCTGCACCTTCAGACACACCCAAAATCACAGGGGTATTCGTTTCTTGAGCTGCACTCAACACTCCTTTGATTCATTCCAAATTATTGATATTAATGTGTGCAATAGCATAATGCCCATCATGCGCTCGTTTCAACATATCAAACATGTTGACTAATTTAGATTTATGCATATTATTCTTCATCCTCATCTATAACCGTTTTTTCTAAACTAGATTTAACATCCATGTCCTCTTCCTCTTCTTCGGAAGGACCTTTGTCTTCTACTTCTTCCTCTTCATCTTTGGTTGTAGCTTGAGTGACGGATGGTATATAACCTTCCTCAGCAATATCTGTATTAAAATCATATAAAGCATTTTGATATTGTGCAATTTCTTCTTGGGTAGCAAATTCACGTAACATTCATTTTTTATTGCCAGTATATACAAATCTAGCGTCTTGAAGTAAATCAGTGTATACAATACCGATATTTTGTTTTTGTTCTTCCTTCGATAGTTTACTTTCTTTAATAATTTTTTTTCATACTTCTTCAAAAGTAAATGTTTTATTATCATACTCATTTTTAACAAGATGATAGATCTGGTCGATGAATTGTTGTCTAGCCATAAGATTCCTTAAAAAATATTGCTCTAATTATATGTGCTACATATAAATTAACACATTTTCTTGGACAGCATGGTGAACTTTAAGATCTAATATTTCATATTTTTTTTAAAAACCCCTCAAATCTTTATCAATTAAAATATTTTTTTACTACCTACTGGAGAAATAAAATCCATGTCCTAACACCATTATCTTTTCTAAGCATACTTAATACAATTTCTTGTTTTAAATATTGATTTTTCAGTTCATGTTTATTAACTAATAAAAAGATTTTTAAAAAAATGGAAGTTGTACCGCTCCCTATTGGATTATTAGACTAATACAGTATCAATGTGGTTTTTGTGTATCAAATATACGGAGGTGTGAATCCTTATAACATCTATGCTACCGTTACCCATATTGAATAAATAATGATCGGTTATCATACTATCTATTTGATAATCTATCATTCACTACCTCTAGTATTTAGATAACAAATTAACCTAACAATAATTTAATTTTTTTAATTTTCAAAGACTGCGCCACATCAATAATTCTTTGATTACTTGAGCCACGATATTTAAGTTTATCGTTTGCCAATTTTTCTATATATTTACCATCAATAATTACATCAATGTTATCAAGCATTTGTTTAACATAAGAATTTGTTTTAGCCAATATTAATAATTCTTCATAGGTGTATCCTGTATATGATCAAATATTAATTCTTTGTTGTTTCAATAAAATAGCTAGTTTAGCAAATGCTTCCGCCTGTTGAAAAGGATCACCTCCTGAAAAAGTCACTCCAGTTAGATATTTTTCCTTCACTACTTGTTCAACTAAATCTCCAATATTAAATTCTTGCCCACCAGCAAAAGATCAAGTTTCCGGATTAAAACAATTTTTACAATGATGACTACATCCTTGTGAAAAGAACACCTTACGTAAACCTTGTCCGTTCACTGTGCTTTGTTGAGCAATACCTGCTAAACGTATTTTAGTAACCATGTAAGATTATCTTACTTTTTTCTTAGACATTGTGACAGATTGTTTAATCGTTTCTTGAGAGCGTTGTTTGTTAGCTTTGGCTGCACAATCACGACAATAACGAATGTGAAAATTCATACCAATGTAATTAATATTAGTATTCTCGTATGCTCATCTTACCACATTTTCAATCATTTCACCAGTGGGGTATGAATCAAATTCCACATAAGAAATATGACCACCGTTACATAATTTATGATATGGTGCTTCGATTTCTAATTTTTCCGCAAATGAAATAGGAAAATCTACAGGTACATGGTAACTATTAGAATAAAATCCTTTAGAAATAATTCATGGAATATTACCAAAACGAATTTTATCTTGTTTAGTAAATTTGCCAGATAAACCTTCAGCAGGTGTAGCATAACAACTAAAATTCATTTTGTATTTAGTTTTATATTCATCACATTTTTCTCGCAAATGACCAATAATTTTTAAGCCTAATTCGCGTGCTTCTAAACTTTCACCATGGTGTTTGCCAATTAATGATTTAAGAGTTTCTGCTAATCCAATAAAACCTATCCCCCATGAACCATTTTTCATAATGGGCTCAATTGAATCATCTAATTTTAAATTTTCAGATCCCTTCATTAGATGTTGTCCTGCGACGAATGGCAAATCCTTTACTTTTAATTTTTTCAATACTTCATGACGGTGTAATAATTGATCTTTTGCTAATTCAATTCGTTCATCAAATAATTCTCAAAACTTCTTTAAATCTTTGTTAGCTATAATGGCAATCCTTGGCAAATTAATAGTTGCTGGTGCATTATTACCTCTACCTTCTACACCTGGTTCCCCATTAACATTAGACATGATATAAGTACGACATCCCATGGTAGCTGGCATATAACCTTTATCATAATATTCTTTGTTAAAATCGGCATCAATATTCATAAATGTAGGGTTCATCCTTTGACTAGCAACATGACAAGCAATTTGGAATAAATAATAATAAGGGTCTTGGGGATCTCGATTCACACCTTTTTTCACTCTAAAAATAATATTTGGAAAAATTGGTTGCTCCCCTTGACCCATTCCCTTAAGATATTGTTCCAAAAAAGATTGACAAATCATAGCTGCCTCTGGTGAATCAGGAATACCTATATTAATTGAAGAAAAAGGAACTTGACTACCAGCACGCGAATGCATTGTATTCAAATTGTATACCACCGCTTGCATTGCCTGATCAATTTTTCTAATTAATTCATGCATTAATTTTTTTTCAAAATCTTTTTTTGGTAAATTTAATTCCTTAAATTTTTTTTCTATTTCTTTCTTAGATAACCTAACAAATGGTGCTAAATCATTATCAAAATTAGGGTGAGACTGTCCCCCAAACATATCATTTTGTGTGGCTTGTAAAATGATGCATAGTAATTCAGCTGCTACCTCAATGTGTTTAGGTGGATTAATAGTACCATATCCAGTATTAAATCCTTCTGTTAACATTTTCTTGGTAGGGATGTGTAAACAATTAACTGTAAGATTGTAACTATCTAAATCGTGAATGTAAACATCACCCAATTCGTGAGCCTTAGCCATATGTTCAGGCAAAACTGATAATAATACATGTCATTTGTTGGCCTCAGAAGCAATTCTTAATAATTTAGCAGAAAAATTATTACCAACATTAGCATTATCACGATCTGTCTCAACCCCAATTTTACTAATTACTTTCATTAAATCAGTTTTACGTTCACGCTGATGTGTACGCTCACGGCGATATAAGTTGTAATCTTTAGCCAACTTATGATGTCCTTTTTCGTTTAGAGCTTGAACAACAGTATCTTGAATCTCTTCAACATCAAACTCTTCTTTATCAACTTTATCCAATAATTCAATCACATAATCTTTCACAACCTTAATATCTCTAGCTTCAATATTGCTAGCCGTACCTTCGGCAGCTTTATTTAAAGCATCGCTAATTTTAGAGTCATGAAATCTAATTTTTCTTCCGTCTCTTTTAATTACAAATTTCATTCCCAATAATCCTCCGATGAAGTTAATTTATAGTATATACAAAAAATTTATGCATTTAGGCATAGGAAATCCTAAATAATCTAATTCGTGTTGTATATGTTTAAATATTAACAAAAAATCTATCTTTTAAAATAATATTGATTGTTTTAAGCTGTGCTGGAGCGAAACTAATTTAAGTGACAATAATTAGACATAATGCAATAAATTCATAGTAGTATAATATTAATAATAAGCAGTAGGTGGGATATAGATATGCGAAAAATGAAAAAAATAAGTTGAATAATAGGTGCAAGCTTATTAATGATTGGGGGGGGTATAATCGCTAGTGTTACTACCTCCTGTAATAAAGGTTCAATAGGGCTAGAATTTAGCAATTTAAAAGCTACGGTGGGGTCCTCAGATGATGGAGGTATTGCATTTTTGTTAACTGGTAATGTTTCAGGCTTGGAAAATGAAGATTGGTCTTGCACATTATGCACGACAACCGATAATAGACAACCTTCGCCAAAAGATGACCCAACTAACTTGTGGGCACTTATAGAGGATGAAGAAACTGAGGGTTTAGCGTTTTCGACATGATTTAGTCCCACTTCTGGTACACTTGGGGGATTTGCATGGGTTATGCATGACCATATACAAAATAATAAGTTTACTTTCAATAATATATGAGGAGTAAAAACTTATACAACTAGTAGCCAAACCCAGCATTCACGTTGATACAATTTGTCTCTAACTTTTGACATAATTCAATCAAATTAAAAATATAAACATTCTAGAAAATATTTAAACTTCACATTTAATTTCACTTAAGTTCAAATATATAACGATTAAATGATACCTTAAGATAGATGGGTTCTAGTCATCCATTCAATGCTTTTCATGTTTTAGTTCATTCACTGGATGAAAATAGATTCAAAACTAATAAAAAAATATAATATGCATGAGTGTAATAGGTTGCTAGCAATCAGCGAAGGGCACTATACGCTTTTTTATTTTACATATCCACCATTTTTAAATTTGTTTTCCGCTTTAATTTCTTCTTTGATAGAGTGTTTTATTTTTCTACTGATTCATATTTCAAAATAGAATTAATTTAGATATTTTTAGAGAAAAATATGTCAATTTAGGTTGAATTAACCATCAATACTAAAAACCACGAAATTTTTTTATTAAAAAGAAATTATGA
>JAIRME010000013.1 GCA_031258945.1 Mycoplasmataceae bacterium
TCTGTGGGGATTACTAGTTCCTCTTTTTTTACTACTTGGTTAAAAAAAGGACCATTAGGTGAACAAAATTATCGAGATTATTTTCAAGCAGCTATTATTATCAATTTAGTTATTGTTGGCGTAATTGTTTTATCATGAGTAGTATTTATGTGCACATGAAGAATTGAAAAATGAAACTATAAAAGATTCCATGCCCACAACGAGTAAGAAGTATAAGCATCTGACCCAATATTTAAAGTAAAATGTCCTGTGACGGATGTTGGAATAACATATTTAATAACTTCCTCGTTATTATAGTTCTTTTCCATAAATGAAATAGAAACACCTTTCAAGATAGTAACATCATTTTCATTTACTCCAGTAAAAATACATCGTCCATCAAATGAAGATGTAGGAATACCTTCTACTTTAATTGTTTGACTTCCTTTGATTACACCATTGGAATATTGATCGCACATATAATACACGAGTTGCCAATAAATTTGAGTTGAAGCAAAAGACATAGCGTCACTTGATTCAGAGTATTCATTTGTAATTAATTTAAAAGCTAATTCATCGTTCCAATTTTCACTACTAATATTTTTCGGAGATTGAGTTAAAATGTAATCCTTGGCAACGGCAATACAATTAGAAGCATCTTTTTTGCTACTAATTGTAATAGAGTCACCTGTTTTTTTTGCTTGATAGGGGTTACTTTTTGCGCATGCTGCAGTAGTAAAAATAACCATGCTAGTAACGGCACTTAAACCAATTGATATTAAACATAGTTTGCCAAATAATTTCATTATTTATTAGGAACTGATGTTGTTTCTTTTTTATTAGCAGACTTTGCTAAACGTGATTTTAATCGATTGGCTTTATTTTTATGAATTTTACCTTTAGCACTAGCTCCATCAATCTTTTTATAAGCCAATGACAAATCATTCTTATTTTTAGTAGTACGTACAATTTTTGCTTTGGAACGTAATGCTGTAATATGTCTTTTGTTGCAATCACGTTGCTTACGTGTTTTGCGAATATTTTTAATGTTTGATTGAATGTTTGCCATATATGCTATTGAATAACGACACATATTATATAATTAACAAAGAATTTTTATGGTAAAGAAAAAAAACGTTCATTCTCTTAAAGAAAATGTAATTAAAAAAAAGATTGATGAAATTAAATTAGAAGCGCATGTTGATGCCGTTAAAAAAAATCGTCATACCGATATTAGCAAAGAATTAAAGTATCATACTAGTAAATTACGCAATGCAATTGATAAAACTGTTTTGTGAGCTAAAAAAGAAAAATTAGGAAAACAAACAATTAAGTTACTTGATACATTAGTGGATAGTGTGAGCGTTTTTTTAACAACGTTAATCAAAGGTAAACATGAATAGTTTTTTACCAATTATTATTTTAATTGCGATTGCAGCTATTGGAATTCCAATTTATCTTAAAAAACGTAAAAATAAAAGTATTCCTAGTTCCGTTAGTACTCATAAAAATAAAGATGAAGTATGGAAAGCTGTTAAGCAATATTTAAAAGATTCCAATGATTATGGTAAAGAAATCATTGATTGTTATGTCGCTAAACGTAACAGCATTGACTTTGTTAATCCTAATCTCTCCCCTTATTTAAAAAATAAAAAGCGAGCTGAAATCAAAATTCGTAAATGACAATTTAAACAAAAAAAGAAAGCTGCTAAATTAACCGGCAAACCTATTTCACAACCTAAAGAACATGAATTATATGTGGTATGTTTTACTACCAAACAAACAAAAACTGGTGTTATCGATAAACCGCGCGCCATTGAATGTGAAGTAATCAATACACGCATTAACAAAAAAGAATATGATCGCAAAATCATTATTAATGGCTTACTTGATTACGATAAAGAAATGGAATGAATCGCTCCCATTAAGTTTGCAGAAACTGTTAAAAATGCCAAGACCATTAAACAACAACAAAAAAATGAGCAACGCAAACAACGTAAAATCATTAAACAAAAAAATAAAACTAAACATAAAATAGAAAAAGCCAAAACTGCAGCTAAGGAAAAATAAGCATGTCAAAGCAAATTGTATTTTTTGGCACTCCTAAAATCGCCGCTAGTTGTTTACAAGCCCTATTAGATGCTAATATTGATGTATTAGCAGTAGTTACCAAGCCAGACATGCCCGTGGGTCATAAGCAAAAAATCAAAGAGAGCGCTGTTAAAATATTGGCTAAGCAGCATAATATTCTGGTGTTACAACCACATAAATTAAATGATATATACAATCAATTGAATGAACTAAAGGCAGATTTATTTATTGTTTGTGCTTATGGTAAATTAATAAACGAAAAAATATTACGACTTCCTAAATTTCATTGTATTAATGTCCATACATCATTATTACCTAGATGGCGAGGTGGTGCTCCGATTCATTATGCAATATTAGCAGGCGATAAACTATCAGGTATATCATTAATGTATATGTCTAAAGAATTAGATGCTGGCAATGTTATATACCAACAAACAATCCCAATTGATCAATATGAAACATATCATAGTCTATATGATAAATTAGCGAAATTAGCCTATCATACATTAAAAAATAAAATACATAGTTTGTTTGACTTACATATACCTAGTCAATCTCAAGATGTAAGTTTTGTTACATTTGCCAAAAATATTAATCGAACTGATGAATTAATTAAATGAAATAATTCCAACCAACAAATTGAACGACAAGTTCGTGGTTTATTTGACAAACCAATAGCCTCGACTTTTTATGAAAATTTTAATATAAAAATTCATGAAGCTATTGCGATTAACATAGATATCAATAATGAACCTGGTACTATTATCAAAATTGATAAAGAAGGAATGGATGTTGCATGTGGTAATCATAAGATATTAAGGATCATCAAATTACAGTTGCCCAGTAAAAAACCGTTATATATAAAAGCAATGATTAATGGTAATCATCCATTCAAAATAAATCAAAAATTTACCGATTAACTTTTTTTAAAAAATCAATAATAAATTCTTGATATTGTTCTGGTGTATCTTTGAAAGGATTGTGACCAGCGCTTACAGCTGTTTGAACAGTAATATTTTTAATGTATTTACTCAGGTATTTACTAGTAGCGATTGGTGGAATAACTTTATCTTGGGAACCAACAATTAGTAATGTTGGTACTTTTATATTTTTGATACCATCGGAAATAATATTCAGTGCATCAGATTTAATAATATTGGTTAATAACGGAGCAAAACAGCGGTCTTTCCCTAATCATTTGCACACACCCACTTTAAATTTAGTTCAACCTTTTAAAATGATAGCTTTTGCCCTTGCAAAGTTTTTGAAAAGATCACCAATTTTAAATTCACCATCTTCTTCGCTACGATTAAAAATAGCTGGTGTTAATGGGCATTCTAAAATCACAGCTTTAATTTGATTTATATATTTAGGATAGGTAGATAAGGCAATACCCCCACCCATAGAATGCCCCATAATGATAAAAGGCTTGTCTTTTAAATTTATTTTAATGTAATCATCAATAAAATTTAACATATCCGTAAATTTAAATTTGTGATCATTTCATTCTCATTTTTTATTACCGTGACCTGGCAAATCAAAATAATGAAAACGATAACCAAGTTTTGTTAAATGTTTAGCTATTTGAAGATGGGCTTTACCATAGGAAGTAATACCGTGAATAAACAAAATGTCTTTTACAGAAGACGATACGTTAGAAACATTATTTTTTTGATTCATTATGATATTATTATTTTATGCAAAATATCATTAATCCGCGCGATATTATTAAACAACTTTCTAAAAGCGGTTTGCAAATTGGCGACAAAAATGTTCTAAGCTACCATATTAAAAACTTTAATTACAATACTTTCATTTATGGCTATAGCGAGCCTTTTTATAGTAATAAGACAAATCGTATATATGATCATGATGCAAACTCAAATGAAATGATTAATCTTTATAAGTTTGATCGTGATATGGCTAATCACATTTTACGTTATATTCTAGTGATTGAAAAAATTATCAATACCAATGTGGCTTATGAAGTAATCAATCACTTCAATTTACGTGACAAATGTTTATTAAAACTTGACCCTCGTTTCCTTGAACATAATGTCTTACCCAATTTACAAGAGATAGAACCTAAAATTTGTTATAGTCATTTCATTAAGAAACTAATTAAATATTTACCTACTTCACCAGTTACCAGAGAATATGTTCGCAAAAATACTTGCGATGAAATCATCCGTTGGCGCGATTGCCCAATGGATGTAATGTGTCTCACTTGATCATTTGCTACTTCTTTTTCTTTTTTTATTGCTCTTTCCAATGACGCACGCAATCGAATCCTAAGTAATTTTGCTTTAACCCCCAATTTTCTTACTGGTTTTATTGCTTTTTTAAAGAACACCTTACATTTACGTAATTACATTTCCCATAATAATGTAATTTATAACACACATATGCCATATCAATGCCCTTCACTATTGAGCCTTTATGATTTCATTTTTAAAAAAACAGTGCCTCAAATTAAATTAATGCAAATGATGGAATTAATTGAGTTTTTCTCACATTCCACTACTTTAGTAAGCAATACAAAATATTATTTTGGTAAATTAAAAATTCAACAAAAATTCAAAGATAAAATTGATTTATTTGAAAAAACCAATAATGAGCAAACTACTATATAAAAATAAATGAATTAACCTATATGAATCTGATCGCGGATTCATTTTTGCTGAACGACGTACCATTAATTCCACAGCAACACTACTTTATGCTAAAGACGAAAAGGATTATAAATTCCTTTTACGATACCAACCATTACCAGAACTAAAATTGAATAAACAACTTCACTTAAAATGAACTACCTTATATCCTTGTTGTGTTACCGGTTCACTTGAATCCAATGAAAAACCTTATGAGAATGTAATCAAAGAAGTATTAGAAGAAACCAACTATATAATTACAAAACAAAACATTAAAGCCAAAAATATCAATATAGCTACTACTCAAATGAATGAAGCTGTATTTACTTTTATTGTAGACATTACCCATGCTAAACATATTCGTAAACCACAAGGTGATGGTTCTTTTTTTGAAAATATTTCTCAAAATCATTGGGTTAGTCACAAAAAATTAAAAAGAATTTTAAATGGTTGTGATGACATATATCTTTCTTCATTAGCTAGCGCTTATATTTTATTTAGAACAATGATATTAAAAAAATAAGATTTTCTAAGTAAATTTCATAAGCCCATTGATTTAATTTGCAGTTCAGACTACATCTAGAAATCATAAAATTTTAGTAACCTTTTTAAGGTTGTGATTAAATCATGGCGAGCAAATCCCATTAATAACTATGACTTGTTGTTATCTGCTTATTTGATTAATTTATGAGTAAAATAACTAACGCCACTTTCAAATATTTTTTGATCATAAACTCCTACGACATTACGATATAAATTATTAGCAATTCGTTCACTATGACCCATTTTCCCCAAAATACGGCCATCTAAACTAGTCATTCCTTCAACTGCATAAAATGATCCATTAGGATTTCATGGCATATTCATTGTAGGGCAATAATTTAAATCAACATATTGAGTGGTAATTTGTCCATGTTTTTCTCACTTTTTAATTCATGCTTTGTTAGCGACAAATTGACCTTCGCCATGACTAATTGGTACTGAACGAACATCACCTGGCTTCAAATACATAAATCATGGTGACTTGTTGGACACAACTTTGGTATGAACAACGCCTGACATATGATGGGCAATTTTATTAAATGTTAGTGTAGGAGCATCTTTAGTTGGTTTTTGTATTTTACCGTATGGTAATAAACCTAATTTAATGAGTGCTTGAAAACCATTACAAATGCCAATCATCAATCCTTCACGCTTATTTAAAAAGTCATCAACTGCTTTTTTCACATGTGGATTGTTAAATACATTCACAATGAATTTGGCACTCCCATCTGGTTCATCTGCCGCACTAAAACCACCAGGAATCATAATGATATTAGCTTTTTTTATTGCTTTAGCTAATTGTTTTATGGAACTTAACAAAACCTGTGGTGTGAAATTACTAATAATCACTTGTTGTACCTTAGCACCGGCTCTTTCAAAAGCTAATTGTGAATCATACTCACAATTAGTTCCTGGGAAAACTGGAATCACCACTAAAGGAGTATTGACTATTTTTTGAGAGAACATCGGCTTATCAACTAAAAAATGTTTTAATAAAATATTACGATTATCAATAGGTGTGGTATTAACAAAAAGATTTGACAATTTACTAATCATTAAATTTTTAACATCATTAATGGAAAGTTTAAAATTAAGTTGTTTGTTGACAATAAACTTACTTTGAGTCGTTAAACCAATGATTTGATAGTTAGCTTTATGCAAAACAATGTGTGGATCAAATTGTTTCGGTATTTCAACAATCAAGCTACCATAACGTTTTTTAAACAAATCATTAGAATCAAGTCCATTGAAGTTTACACCAATATCATTGCCAATTACCATTTTAGATAAACCTTCTGCTATTCCATAATGTTTTAATGCATAAGCACTAATAATTTGTTGGTTAATAATTGCATGGTGTATTACATCAAAATTCTTTTTAAGAATATTTAAATTAATTGTTCCGTCCTGCAAATATTTTGGTGTAACTAGAACAACTGTCGAACCAATTTGTTTAAATTCAGGAGAAATAACATTTTTGGCATCTGTAGTAGTAATAGCAAACGACACTAATGTTGGTGGTACATGTAAATTTTCATAAGTGCCTGACATAGAATCCTTACCACCAATTGCCGCTAACCCTAATTTTTTTTGAACCGTGTATGCTCCTAACAAGGCACTAAATGGTTTTCCCCACTTAATTTCATTTTTTTGTAATTTTTCAAAATATTCTTGGAATGACAAATACACATTAGTTCAATCACCGCCCATTGCTACAATTTTAGTAATTGATTCAATAACACTATAGTATGCCATGTGAAATGGGCTCCATTCTCCCAAATAAGGATTAAAACCATAAGCCATTAATGAAGCAGTTTCGCTTTTAATACATGTATTAAAAGTTGGAATTAAGGCTGCCATGCCTTCAGCTGGTGTTAATTGATTTTTACCACCTAATGGCATTAAAATAGTATTCGCTCCAATAGTTGAATCAAATCTTTGTATCATACCTATCTTAGAACAAACATTTAAATCAGTTAACATGTTTTTTCAATATTTTTTGACATCAAGAACTTTCCTTACTTTCAAAATTGCTGGTAGGGTGACTTTAACATCAGATACTTGTTCGACTCCATTAGTATCCAAAAAATCACGTGATAAATTGACAATCAATTTATTATTTCAATACATTTGTAAGCGGTTAGTATTAGTGACTTTTGCTACAACAGTTGCCTCCAAATTTTCTTTTTGTGCTAAAGCAATAAATTCATTCTTATCTTGTTTGCTTACAATAACTGCCATTCGTTCTTGCGATTCACTAATTGCAATTTCTGTACCGTTCAAACCCAAATATTTTTTAGGAACAGCATTTAAATTTATCTCTACTCCTCGACAAAGTTCACCAATCGCAACGCTAACACCTCCGGCTCCGAAATCATTACATTTTTTAATTAACTGTGTTGCAGCAGGATTACGAAATAGTCTTTGAATTTTACGCTCGCATATAGGATTTCCTTTTTGTACTTCTGCGCTTGCTTCGTTAATTGATTTAATTGTATGAGCTTTGGAAGAACCCGTTGCTCCTCCAATGCCATCTTTCCCAGTGCGCCCCCCTAATAAGATAATTACATCAGAACTTTGAGGGGTTTTCCGAACAACATTATTTTTAGGTGCAGCACCGATTACAGCTCCTATTTCCATGCGTTTTGCAACATATCCCGGATGATAAACCTCATCAACTTGTCCAGTAGCTAAACCAATTTGATTACCATATGAACTATAACCTTTGGCAGCTCCTAAAGTAATTGTTCGTTGCGACAACTTATTTGGTAGTGTTTCATTAAGAGAAACGGTTGGATCGCCACTACCAGTAACACGCATCGCTTGATAGACATATGTTCGCCCTGACAAAGGGTCACGAATAGCACCACCTAAACAAGTAGCAGCTCCTCCAAAAGGTTCAATTTCTGTTGGATGGTTATGTGTTTCATTTTTAAACATTAATAAATATTTGACAATTTTATTGTCAATTTTAACATTCACATTAATGGAACAAGCATTATTTTCGTCGGATAGATCTAAACTAGATAGTTTGCCGGATTTACGTAATTCTTTAGCGCATATCGTAGCAATATCCATAAGTGATATTTTACGATGATGTCTTTTACCATAGACATACACCCGCGAATGCAAATAGTCTTGATAAGCTTTAACAATCGGTTTGGCGTACAACCCATTAGGTAAATTTATTTTTTTTAATTTAGTTTCAAAGGTCGTATGGCGACAATGATCTGATCAATAAGTGTCGATAACTTTAATTTCAGTAATAGTCGGTTCACGTGCTTCTTGTATAAAATATCTTTGAATTAGTAATAAATCATCTATCGACATGGCTAAAGTTTTTCGTTGATGAAAACTTTCTAATTGTTGCTCATTTCATTGACGAAAACCATGAATGATTTCAATTAATGTAGATTTAACTTGTGGTTTAACTAACTCACTTGTGTATACACTTACCTCATGAGAATCAATCTTATTGATCAAATATTTTTTAATTTTTTTCAAATCTTCATCGGATAAATTTCCTTCTAGTACATAAATGATGGCAGTGTTTACAATAGGATTTGATCGCGGGTTAATTAACTTTAGACATTGTTCAGCTGAATCAGCTCGTTGATCAAATTGACCGGGTAGAAATGCCACCCCAAAAACATTTGCTTGTGGATTTTTGGGGAATTTTTTCAAATATAGATAATCAACCTGGGGTTCACTAAAAATCGTATTTAATGAGCTTGTAAATGTTTTATGATCAACATTATTTACAAGATACTTAATTAGTATACGCACATGTCTTAAACTTTTAACATTCAAATTCACGCGTAATTCATGTAAGAGTTGAAGTGCTTCAATATTAAAAGGCGGTTTTTTTTCTGCAAAGACAAGTTGGGTGTTTGATTCTATTGACACACATACCTCACACTGTAATTATTCATTTACTCATTATAATATACGTTATTACAAAACTATGTTTGCCTACCAAACCTGTTCCGAACTAATCATTGGATGTAAATCGTTTCACCCATTAGTACGTTTAATTCATGAAAGTCATTTTAAAAAAATTGCTATCATCTATCAACAAAGTCATTACAGCGCTGTACCAATTAAAGTGCGTCAATTAATGCGTCAAATCAAAACACGTTATAATCAATGCATATTCAAACCAGTAGATATCCGTTTGGACACGACTAAATTAGATAAAGATGTAGATTTAATCATTAGTTATGGTATTCGCCACATTCATGATATTGCTAAACAATCTAACACTTACGGCGTACCATTTTATTGTATTGAAACAATTTCAGGTCACATGTCTTCTTATGGTACTGGGATTATGTGGAAACATAATCAAACCGCTTGAAAGGCTGTCGTTCCACAAGTTATCTTCAATGCATGTTGGGGTAAAACACACACATGAGATATTAAAGATTTTTTATATTTTCTTCATGACATTCCTTTAGCCCTAGAAGCAATGTTCAACATTGAAAAACAAAATGATTTTGTTATTGCTTGTGCTTTTGGTGGCATCTTACAAATTTTAAAGTTATATAAAATGGCTAAGATAACGCATAACCACCGAAAATTATGAAAAATTCGATGTGCATTAGCACAGGCTGATGTATTAACTAAAAATGCTTACAACAACATGCCGCTATCTGCTGAAATGAAACGTATTGCTGGTGCTATCCAACATTATCGTCAATTTGAAGTTGTCACCGCTTTTGAATCATTAGATATGGTTAATAATCAAATTCGTCGACATGGTCCTAGGATTGATACCATTCTTCATTTTCTAGAAACTAATCTAGCTACTTTTCAAAAAGATTTTGAAGCCATGTACAATGATTTTATTAACGATCCGCAACGATGAGAGATTGCTAGTGATATACTTGGCAAAAAATTAACGGAAATCATGGGACAAAACCAACAAACAAGGAGGTTAATGTAATTTATGGTTTACCAGCTTTTTACAACTTTACTCAAGTGAAAACCATCACGTCGTTTACTCCAATGAGCAAAAAAACGAAAATTATGTCAATTTCTAGTACCAATGTTGCGTGAGTGGTATGAAAGAGACTTTATTTTTCAATATCCCCATCTTAGTTTGCTTGGATATGGCGCACTTGAAGAACTAGGTTATATTTTACAAAAACGTAACGTTAATAATGCTTTAATTATTACCGACGTTATATTAATCAAAACAGGTGTGGTGGAAAAAGTTATTAAACAACTAAAAAAATATAAAATTAAGTTTTTTATTTTTGAAGGCGTTAAACCTAACCCTTCCGTTGATGTAGTAAATGCGATCGTTAAAATATCACAACAAAATAAAACGGATGCCTTAATCTCAATTGGTGGTGGAAGTGCTCACGATGCGGCTAAAGGAGCTAGCTTAGTACTATCTAACAATAAATCACTTAAAAGGTTTCAAGGTTTAAATGTCAGTAAGAATATAGCTGTAATACCAATAATTGCCATCAACACAACAGCTGGTACAGGAAGTGGTGTCACTAATGCAGCGGTTATTACTGATGAGCAAACTCACTTTAAAATGACGCTAACTGACAAAAATATTCAACCACACATCATTGTTGATGACAGCGAATTAATGATGGGGTTACCAGTTCGTTCATCTATGTGAACAGGAATTGATACATTAGTACATGGTATTGAAGCAGATTTATCTATTTATACGAGTTTCTTTACTAAAACTTATGCTAGACAATGCATGCGGATGGTGTACCGTTTTCTCCCACAAGTATTTGAAAATCCAAACAATAAAGAAGCCCGTGAAAAAATGGCTTATGCTGAATTCCTTGGCGGAATTGCTTTTAATAGCTCATCATTGGGTTTTATTCATTCTCTTTCTCATGCTATGAGTGGTGCGTTCAATACACCTCACGGTTTAGCGAACGCTGTTTTAATGCCTTATGTTCTAGATTACGAATTAAAATATAATCGACTTATTTCTAAAATTGCTAAACTTGGTGATTACATGTGCATGGAAGTACCATCTAAAGATGAATTAAATAAAGCGAAAGATACTATTCGTAGCATTGTTAATTTTACAAAACATTTAGGTATTCCTGCTACTTTAAATGAAGTACAACCGCAAATTACTTCGAAACAAATTAAGCAAATGGCAAATAAGGCAATGAAAGATTTTTGTGGTATTTCTAATCCCGTTCAATTTTCCAAACGAGAAGTAATACATATTTATGAAAATGCTATTAATGGCAAATTTGATAATATCTAAATATGATTAAATTGATTGATAAAAATACCAATAAAATCAATTTTGGAATCCATGATAAAAAAATTGATTTCAATTGACAAGATTATGTGTTGCATAATTTTTGGGATAAAAAAATTTGTCGCTTTAAGCAAAAGCTCGCTTTCCATAAATTTCATTTCATTAGTTTTATAAATGATGATTATGTGATTGGATTAGCATTGGTTGATGTAGCCATCGGTAAAAATATTTTTGGTTATATTTTTCATAAAACTAAAGGATTGTGCACTAAATGACAAAAAGCAATTTTAAACTCCCAAATCATTTTTTCAAATGACATTGATTTTAATCTAGTGGAATTTGAAACTAAGCAAATGACATTATTAATTGAACGAAACATTGATAATGCATTAGTCACATATCATTTTAAATATAAAAATATCATTGTTATTGATGCTCAAATAGAATTAGGTTTTAGTCATAAACCGCTCCGAGTGGTTAACCCAATTGATTTTGAGCATTGATCTTTTACCGAAAAAAGACCTGGATTAAAAGTAAAAAAAATAAATGTAATTTTTAATCATAAAAATCTTCAATTAACACCGACTAATACCTTAGCTTCTACTGATTGATCAGGTGGTTTCTTTCGACGTAATACGAATTGAATTTGAGCAAATGGAGCAACCATCATTAACAATGATATCATTGGTTTTAATTTTGCTACATTTCATAATAATGCTTTATACCCTGAAAATGCTATTTGATTCAATAATCAACGCGAACACATCAGAGATATCATTTTCCAGTGGGATTACAAAGAACCATACAAAGAAGGAATGACTGTTTATACTTCAGATGGAAGAATCCACTTACACTTTAAACCGCTTGGTCAAAAGAACGATATCAATACTCGACTTTTTGGTAAAGTGAAAACCAATTTTCGTCAATTCATCGGTATGTATACCGGGTATATTACTATTGATAATAAAAAAATTATTTTGCCTAAATTTCTTGGTTTGTTTGAATTACATAAAGCACTTTGATAATACTTTTTTAAATAATGCTACATTCAATAATTAAATTCATAATAAATGCTAATAGGATTTTTTAATATTTTTGTTAGCTTATTTTTAAATTAATAGT
>JAIRME010000025.1 GCA_031258945.1 Mycoplasmataceae bacterium
AAAAATAGCAATTTCACTTTCGGTTGGAACAGTAGCAACAGCGGCAGCGGTATCTGTAGGATTTGTAGCGGCAAATACACAAAGAGATAGTAGCAATAATAGCCCGGTGAACGCCAATACATTATCTGTTAATTTCAATATTGAAAATAATAAGGTTCATTCTCACAAATTGATTTCTGAACCAGTGGGATATGTTAATGGTGATTTACAATTAGAGGTTCGTGATGCAAATGGTAATATAGTTAATGATGCTATATTTACTTCTCAAGGACTACCCGAAGGTATTAATGTTAATAATTTGGGTGTGTTAAATGGTGCAGCACAACAAGATGGTATTTTTATGAGTAATATAACTGTTAGCAGTCCTTCTTTAAACGCTTCTACAAATCTGGATGTAGAAATAGATGTACCAAAACCAATTGAAGTACAAAATCAAGATGTTCATATTGTAGATGTTGTAAATTATAAAGGTGCTGATTTTAGTATTGCAACAAATGATCCTAATGATCGCTACGATGTGATAGAAGGCGTGCTACCAAAAGGTGTAATCTTGGATAGTGATACTGGTGTTTTTAGTGGTTTGCCACAAGAGGCAGGTCAATTTGATTTAATAGTGCGGGTTTCTATTAAAGATGAGGTTTACAATGATTCAACATATACACTTAAGGCTTCTAACATTGATGATTACAATAAATATGCTTATGCTGATATTCATGTTTCTTTATATGTGGAAACAATTGAAGAAGCTCTTACCATTGGAGTAGAAGAAACCACAAAAGCCATCCAAGACAACGTGGATTCATTTAATGCACTAGTAAATTCATTATATGAAACACTTGATGTGGGCAAAGATATTTACAATAAAAATGTAGAAATTGTTAACGACATTAACAACATCATTGATAATACTAAGAATACTTTTAGTGAAATTGTAGATTGATCTAAAAACGCATCTGAAATATTTACTGCTGATTGATGAAAAAATGCCGGCAATGCTGCATGAGGAAAAGTTGAATTAACAGTTGAACAATATTCAGAAGATTATTTTCTTCCTATAGCTCAAATTGTAGACGGAGCTGTTGATATGATTGATACACTCAAAAATTCATTAGGTTCTGTTTTGAGTTTGGTAGGGGTAGAGTTGCCTGAAATTAAAGAAACATATCAATCTTTAATTAATATGGCAGCCAGAGTTCTTACTGGTGATAAGGTATATTTAAATGAGTTTACTGGTTTATTAGAATTATTAGAAGATCAATTAATACAAACACGTGATGCTTTTGATGCAATTATGGCATATGCTCCTTCTGATGAGCAAACACAAGCTTGACAACAAGAAATCAATGATTTAAAAATTCAACTTGATCAGTATCCAGCTTTTGTTGATGCAGAAGGTAGTATTCCTAACGGTAGTAAAACCGAAGGCTCTTTTAAAACCACAGCGGAATGAAGGAATGTTACATATAGGATAGAAGATGATCAAGTAGTTATCACTGGTGGGGAAGCGCGTCATTCATTCCTGACTTGAAACCAATGAGTTTCTTTATCGGATTCTGAATATGTAAAAACTACCTGCGATATCAACGGGCATATAGAGATTAAACTATTTGATTTTGTTACTATTTTTTCTTTTGATGCACCAGCCAATCCTGAAAGATTTACAATTCAACAACAGATTGATGAAATTCAAGCTAAGATTGATGCATCTTCAATTACTAGCGGTTTATTAGATAATGAAACCAAACAACAAATTGCATCTATTGGGGAAGTAATAAATACAATCGTGGGTATGGTGACTCAAGTAAAAGAAGTATTACCTACAGTATTAGAATACATGGCTCAATTTGGAGCTGATGGAATTCAATTACCATGGTCCATTTTAGAGAATAAGCAAGCTTCTGAATTAACTTCGTTAACTGATATTGCAAATGCCATTCATGAAGATTATTTATTTAATGTAGAAAGATGGAATGCTTTTACCAACCAAATAACTGGTTTATATGATGGTGGTGTAAAAATAATTAATGACATTAAACAAATTCCAACTGATTTACAAACTTTAATTGAAAAAATTCAAACCACCGTTGAAGATGCTCAAGCAAAGTTTACTGACGCTATTAATGAAAATATAAATCAATTTAATCAATTCTTAAATACAACAAAACAAACCATTCAATCTATCAAAGATTTGTTAGATATTATTAATAATATTGTTTAATTAAAAATATTCAAAAAGTTAAGACGTTTCATCATTTGTGAGCGTCTTAACTTTTTTGTTCCTAACATAATCTTTAGTTGAACGATGATAGCTATATTCTTTATTTTTTCATTTACGTGCTTTACCCATAATTACATTATTTGGTGTAGATGACATTTGGCAGGAGTGGCAGGATTTGAACCCACAACAGGCGGTTTTGAAGACCGCTGTTCTACCGTTGAACTACACTCCTATCTTAACAAGAACATATTATATGAAAGTTCTAAGATTACTAATATAAGGTCTATGTAATTTAAATTTTGTGTTCTATTGGATTACTTTTTCAAAAGAACGAATTAAATCGCCTAAAGTTTTTAAACTAGCTAAATCGTCATCTTGTAAACGAACATTTAAACTTTTCTCAGCATTAATAATAATACTCATAGCATTTAACGAATCAATATTTAGCGATTTTAAGGTTGAGTCATAAGTAGATGGGTCTAGTGTAATTTTGATTCCAGCTTCATTTGCGGCAGTGCGAATCGCTTCTATAATTTTTTTGTTTGACATGATAATTAGTAATCTCCTTTAAAATTAAACTTTGTCAATTATAAGACTAAAATATAAGAGCTTTTGTATATTCATGTTTAATTAGTATAGTTACTTTTAGATGCACACATACGGGGGGGATTGATTTTTTTACGGTAATAAAATATAATCTCCAACATGAAAAAGATTAAGTTATTTGCAACAATTACAAGTTTATTAGTAGGGGGGGGATTATTATCTTCTATACCTTTGATTCTAGCAAGTTGTAGCAAAAACTTAACTTACACTATAAAAAACACATATATTGACAATGAAGGTGGTGTCACACCAGATGGTGTTGTATGAAATCCAACAACAAAAACATTGACTATTAATCCAGATGCAACAAGTTTTGATTTTTACTTTGAAATAAAAGAGAGAATTGATTTTTGAGAAGATTCAGATAGTACAATTTTAAAAGGGACATACTATTATCTTATTGATTCTAGTCTTAATATTCCTCAAAATGCATACGATTTATCCAAATATGTTGACGATGATAAAGCATCAAGTAACCAAAGTTATGGCCAATTATTAGGGCCAGATCAAACATATTATTTATGGCGGAATGGGGAAAAAGAATTATTCGTAAGTAATTGGATTGAACACTTGACTGAGTTGCAAACAGGAATATACAATATCAATGTTGTTCCACAATCAGTAACATGAACTCAAGGGGGCAACATGTTGTTTGGTAAGAAAACTCAAACAATTTTTACTCTTTCTTTAATTAACAATAGTCATATAGTATAGAAAGCACATAAAAAAATGAAAAAAATATCATTAAGAACAATTTTACTAACAACCTTTATCCCAGCAATAGTCATGCCTATTGCTTTATCAACTAGTTGTAGTAAAAATAATATTTGAACAAAAACATTTGAAAATGGCGATGATTTATTAGAATGAGCTGCTGATTTCCCAATAATTAAAGATTCTCCCACTTTTAAAGATGGTTATGAAAGTGCCACATGATTTTCCAACCATATGAATAATGAATTTGTGGCAAAACTTATTGTTAACAATATCCTTCAGCGTTTT
>JAIRME010000011.1 GCA_031258945.1 Mycoplasmataceae bacterium
CCAACAATAACTAAATTGATAATAATAGCTGCTTGAAAATAATCTCGATAATTTTGTTCACCTAATGGTCCTTTTTTTAACCAAGTAGTAAAAAAAGAGGAACTAGTAATCCCCACAGACATAACCGATTGATAAATAGCCATGGGAGAAGTTTTTTTATTGTTAAAACTTTTTTGTAAAATTAACCCTAGAATTAAATTATAAATCACTCCATAACTAAAACCATTTAGTACATGAATAGCTAAATATCCATAAGGATTTAATACATATATGCCTGCGACTTCGTAAATTATTCAAATCCCACAACCTAAAGTAAATGATCACATTTTGCCAATTCTATTTATTAAAACTAATCCTGTAATTAGGCCACCAAATAATTGACCAAAACTGAATAATAATGATAAATAACCTTCATAATTACCAGCGAGTTGAAAATTGATCGGATTATTAGGGTCTTTAGCATATCCTGCCAATACTTCAATATTGAGTTGAGCAATAGCTCCTGAATTTGCTCATTTAATGAAAGCAATTAGAGAACCTAAAAAACAAATATAAATAAAATAAATTCATTCACTAGAGGTTTTTAATTGTTTTTTATAAATCTCATCTTTGTAAAGAAGATTCTTATTTTCTTTTACAAAATATGCAACCACAAAGGTAATAACAACTATTGCTAACCCTACTAATCATAAGTATTTGAGAATATCAACATTATTTTTAAAATTATCACTGCCAATCGAAGAAAAAGTAGATTGAATAGCACTAGAGATAAAATCAGCTAATAGAGGAGGAATAGAAAGCAACGAAACAGTTAAAAATTGTTTAGATTTACCATATTGTTCATTGAACATTAATTGATATGTACCAATCATACTGGCGCCAATTCCTACACCAAGTGATTGAATTACATTAGTAGCAGTAGAGGGGTAAATAATAATTGGTATATAAGTAATTAAACCAATTAGTAAAGCTAAATATATTATTGCTTTACGTGATTTCATATGGTAGGTAAATCAATCTGCAAATATTCTTGTGAAGATTCCAATAAATCCATATGCAGCCATTGGTAATCATAATAGAGTTACCTTAGAATCAATTGCTTTTTCCATTACACCTGTGTATTGACGTAATAGCATTAATGGAATCCAAAATAAAGTGTAACAAATAAATAATAATTTATAGCCTTTTTGCTCGATTTTAATAAAACGAATTACTAAAATAGCGGTAACTACGGCTAAAACGATGACAATAATATTAATGTAAACTGGTAAATAAGACATAACTAATAAAAGTTTGTATAACTTCTTTCGTAGATGTAATTTATAACTAAAATATTTATTCTTATTGTAAATAAATTCTTAATATCTGGGTAAATTTGGTAACAAAGTCAGTGGTGATTACTATTTTTATGGTTTATAACTGCATATCTCTAACAAATTTTTAAAAAGGGGGGGGAAGAAAAAAACATCAATTTTCATTCAAAATAATAGATGCAAAATAGAAACAGAAATTAATGTTTGCTTTTTTTGGATTTGGTTGATTTTTCTTTTTTTCTATTTTTATTGCGTGCAACAAGCATTAAAATGCCACTAACTGTTCCTCATGGGAAAGCAATTATTTGAAATATAGATGATGTTAATGAATACAAACCTGTAAGTTGTGTTCGTTTAACATAAGCTAAACCAATTCAGTTTACTGTACATGCATAAATCGACCAAGCAATTAAACAAATGCTTAAAATACAGAGAAACATTCAAGTACCATTAGCTATACTATCTGCAACTGCATAAGACAAACTAGAATCATTTTTTAATAAATTTTCCCGAATAGTATTCACGATTGAATCGTGATTAATAAAAATTGTACAACACCCTCAAATACTCAAAGCAAAAGTGATGATGGCAAATATACCGCCTAAAATGGAAAATACATAAGCTGTAGTAATTAAACCTTCATATTTATTATTGGTTTTTACTTTCATACTTGAATTATTTTAAACTATTAATGTTAGAATTATTGATAATTTATGGTCAATTATAAAAAAACCAAAAAATTAGTTAAAGTAATTTTAAATGAATTAAATCAACAACCGTCTACTTTAGAAGCTTTGAAACAAATTACTTTAAAATATTTCGCAAAAAATATTTTTACAGTATATGAACTTAATAATCAAATAAAAACAGTAACTTATGAGCAAATGTTTGAACAAGCCAATATTGTACGAAATAATCTTTTGGTTAAGTATTCTCACGAAAGTGGGGTAATTGTGTTGCAAATGGATAATTCGCCTAACTGATATATTGCATTTTGAGGAATTGTTTCAGCAGGATTTAAACCAATTTTAGTTGATCCTAAAATCAACATATTAAATCAAATTTTACAAAATCTTAATATCATCACTACTATAACCGATAGTAATATTCAAGATTTTTTGTTGAACAAAAATAATCAACCAACAATATCTTATGCCGAAGAAATTGCTTTTTTGTCTTCAGGAACAACTGGTACCCCTAAAATTATTTCTTATAATGCATCCTCTCTAAAGGCACAAATTGGAGTTGCTTCCAATATTTTAAAAAAAAATAAAACTATCCGATTAGGTAATAAATTAACAGATGCTAATAAAATAAGAATATTAGCTTTCTTACCATTTTTTCATATCTTTGGATTTATGGTGATTGTTGTTTGGTTTAGTTTTTTTGGACGTACCATTATTTTTTTAAAGAGTTTATCCAGTAAGGATATTCAATTAATTTGCCAAAAATATCATGTAACACATTTTTTTGCTGTTCCCCTAGTATGGGAAAATATTGTTAATGCTATATTTAATGAAGCAAAGAAACTAAATAAAATGCATCAATTGCAAAAAGCAATCAAATTAAGTAATTTTCTACAAAACATTTCTCCAACAATCGGAATAAAAATAGCACGTTCTTTCTTGTTTGGAAAAGTGCGGAAAAGAGTATTGGGGAATAGTTTACAATTTTGTATTTCGGGCGGAGCACAAATTAATAAAAAATATTTGCAATGTTTAAATGGAATTGGCTATTCTATTCACAATGGATACGGTTTGACGGAAAGTGGAATAGTGTCTGTTGAGTTGTCTAAATATGCGAGATATCGTAATCGTGAGACTGTTGGCAAACCTTTTAACATCGTACAATGAAAAATCACTCCGCAAAATGAATTACAAATCAAGGGTCCTTTGCTTTTTCAAAGCACATTATTACACGGTAAATTAATAATCAATAATCAAAATGAATGGTATTCTACTAATGATATTATTAAAATAAAAAAGAAGCGTATACAAGTTGTGGGTAGGCTAGACGATGCAATTATTGGTGGAGATGGTGAAAATGTTCACCCTGAAGAGCTAGAAAATTTAATAAATATTGATAATAGATATACTTGTGGAATTTTAGGAATTAAACAACGCTCCGGTTGTCATCAAATTAATTTATTAGTTTATTTCAAAGAACATTTACCATCTACAGAACAATTAAATTTAATTGAAAAAATTCACAAAATAGTTGAAACTATTCCAATCTATAAAAGACCAATTAAGTTTTATGCTACGGATCAATTGCCTCTGACTAACTTGGGTAAAGTAAAACATAAACAATTATTATTAATGTATCAAAACCATGAATTAAAATTGGTACCGTTGACTAAAAATATCGAAAGCGATTTAGAAATTATTAAAAATGATTATGTTAAAAAATTGTTGGATGATGTACGTCAATGCTTTGCCAAAATATTTAATGTAAATGTAAACACAATTTATGACAACACTAATTTCATGACTGACTTGGGTGGCAGTAGCATAGATTATTATGGCTTATTAAATGAGATTACTCAAATTAGTAAAAAAGAAATTAAGTTGGTGGGTAATAAAGCTTTATTAACCCCATTAGATTTTGTTATTTATATTCTGAATAATTAGGTTATTATTAAAGTCATGAATAAACTTGGCAAACGTCGTGAACCACTATTTGCTTTAGCTGCGTTGGGTCCAAATTTTTTAAACTTATTTTTTACGATTTATATTCAAAATGCTTTATTAGGTAAACTAAATGTCGGTTTTGATCCAAATGATACTTCACGTGTGATTGTTTCTATTAGCATTTTCACAGTTTTATTCACTATTACTAAAGTAGTAGATGCTTTATTAAATATTCCAATGGCTCATTTATCAGACCGCACCAAAAGCAGATGAGGACGACGTCGACCATGTATTTTACTTGGAATGGTAGGGTTAATTTTGACCTATTTGGCTTTATGTAATCCAATTTCTTTAGCTGAAGGTAGTATATCTAATGTCGTTTATTTCTTTTTTATTCTGTTGATTTATTTTACAAGTTATTGTTTGTGTCTTGAATCGTTTTATGCATCATTCCCTGAAATTACTTATGATGTACAGGCTAGAATTAGGTTGACTAATTGAAAAGCTTTTTATGACACAATTAGTTATTCAATCGGTTATGCATTACTACCAGTTATTTTAGGCTTTTTAACAGGTGTGAGTATGCGCTGAATCGGTATGAGCATTACTCCGTTGATGTTAACAATGCTAATTCCGTTGTTTCTAATTAAAGAACCAGCATCATACATTATTTCTTATCAAAATCATAAAAAGACCAAAATAAATTCTAAGCAGGTGCAAGAAAATGAAAATGTTGGTTTTTGAGAATCAATTAAGATTACTTTGGGTAATCGTCCTTTTTTGGTTTGAGTTTTGATTTTTGCATTGTTTTATTTTGGTCTAGATTTATTTTTGCAATCACAAATACCGTTAGCACAACAATCGATGGGTTTGAATAGTTGGCAAACAACGGTGATTAATACAGCCTCTTTTGCCCCTATACCTTTAATGTTATTTATTAATAAAAAAATTATGAATAAATGAGGTTTTAAAGTTTCCTTTATGTTAGCTATTTTGTCATTTATCATTGCAATGTCAACATTTATGATAGCCTATAAAAATTGGATTAACTCACAATACATAATTTTAATAGTTGCTGCCATAGGTTCAAGTATCGGTAGTTTTGGTTTAACTACTTTTTTCTCTGCACCATATTTAATTCCTTCACAAATGGCAAAAGAACAGACTGATAAAAACAATAAAGCTAATCAAGCTATGTTTTTTGGCATACAAGGTATCGTGGTAGCCTTATCGAATGCTTTAAATGAACCAGTGTGAATTAATGTATCTCAAATTGGCGGGAAAGAACATCCAGAATATGGCCCACATATTACTACATATATTGTAATTGGTATTTGTACACTGGCATTAATTGCGGCTTGCTTTATGCCAAAACATTTTAAATATATAGGTAAAAAAAGTGCGATAGATACTTATGCAGAAACTAAATAATGTTTATCACGAGAAATGATATCGAAATTTATTCCGTTGATTTATGAAAATAACTGGTTGATTCCCTTCGTGAATTCTTTTCAAACCAAAATATTATTATGAAAATAGAAAAATTCAAAAACGTTGAATTAAAGATAATGCAATTATTGCTAGCAATCATCGCACTACTTTAGATCCGTTTTTATTAATGTTTGTTTTCACAACTCGTTATTTACATTGCATTGTGGGTGAATTTATTTATGAAAACATTCCCTTTGTAGGTACGATACTTGATTTATTTGGTTCTATTAAAGTAGAACGCTTTACTGCGAATCCTGATTATTTAAACGTTTGTAACAACATTCTAAGCAGTGGAGGTATCATTCAAATCTATCCAGAGAGTCATTTGCCTAAACCTAATCAAACAGAGTTATCTCCTTTTAAATCATCGGTAATTTTAATGTCTATCCAAACGCGTTCTCCCATTATCCCTATTTACCATTGTGGCAATTATGGTTTATTCAAACGCGAAAAAATCGTTATTGGTGTACCGATGCACTTATATGAAAATTGTCAACAAATTAATCCAACTGTGGAAAAATTAAAAAAATTCACTAAAATCTTAGAAGACAAAATTAATCAATTAAAGTTGATGGTGTCACATGATAGATAGGAAAAATAAGCGTTTTTATTGATTACTACACTTATGTAAGGTTTTAGCATGGCCATCATGATGAATTATTTATCATCGTAGATATCATTACATGCCTAATGCTTTTAGGCGTGCCAAAATTAAAGGACCAGGTATTGTGATTTGTAATCATAATCACTGAATTGAACCACCGTTAATTGCTTATACATTTCCCTTTCGTACAATCGTTTTTATTATTTCTAATGTCCTGTCAACAAATTGATTTGGAAAATGGTTTTTCAATCAAATTGGCACAGTTGTTATTAATAAAAAAGAATTTGAATGAAATAATTTTAAAAAAATTATTACAATGTTGAAACAGGGAAAATTAGTGTTAATCTTTCCGGAAGGAATTATGAATAAAAGCGAACAATTAGTCGATTTTAAAGAAGGTTTGGTAACAATTGCTCATTTAGCTAATGTTCCAATTTATCCTATTTATATCGCTAATAAACATAAACCGTTACGTCTCCAACATATCATGTTAGGAGAGACAATTAATTTGAACCAAAAATATCAACAACTTAACACACAAACATGTAGTGCCATGACTAAATTATTATGAGAATATATTAATATTATGAAACATCAATTGGAAAGTGAACTACATAGATAACAATGGGAATCTCTAAACTAGGTTATCGAAAATATTGAACTGAACCAATGCCACAAAGTGAAATAGATTGATTGGAAGCTAATGGACACATCAATACCATTAATCAATTGTTAAATTTTATTGATAAATATGGTAAGAAAATTGCTATTAGTAGTGTTCAAATACAGAAAACATATCACGAATTATTACAAGATGTTGGGAAAGCCAGAAATTATTTATCAAAAAATGGAATTAAAAAAGGGAATTTGGTAGGAGTGCAAATGGACAATGAATATCTATTTATTGTAATATTTTTGGCAATAACTACTATTGGTGCTATAGCTAATGTTTTTCCGGTACAAATGCCTAATCAATTAGTAAAAAATATTTATCAAAAACATAAACTTAAATTGTTAATTTATAGTAAACGATTAGCAGAAACGTATACTAATTTTGCTTTAAATATTATTTCAGCTAACGATGTAACTGACATTCAACCCACTCTATCAGTTGAGGTTCAGGCAAATGACTTGGCGGCATTATATTTTACTGGTGGCACGATAGGGAAACCTAAAGCAGTTATGTTAACACATAAAAATTTGATGCGTGGGATGACAAACGGAGCATATGGCTTTAGTAAAATTCTGCATCTTAAATATTTAACGATTATTCCATTTTTTCATGTATTTGGTTTGGTACGAAGTATGTTAACTCCTTTATACACGGGAAGCGAAAATTACCTTTGCACAGATTTTAATAGTTTTTTGCCAAATTTAAAGATTACTAATCCTAATTTAATATGCATTACTCCAGCAATGTTGGAGATGGTTTGTTTTTTTGGACAACAAGATATGAACTTAATAGGTAATAATTTAAAAACGATCGTAGTCGGGGGAGCTAATGTTCCGTCAAATTTGCTTTCACAAGCAAATACATTGGGTATTTATACGTGTCAAGGATATGGGTTAACTGAAACAGCTAATTTAGTTTCTGGCAATCGTTTTCCAAAGAAAAATCCCAATTCGGTTGGTGAAATATTTGACTTTCAAGAGATTAAAATAGTTAACCGAGAATTATGAATTAGCGGTGAAAATATTTCCCCTGGGTACTTCCAAGATACATTATCTAATATATTATCCTTTGAAAAAAAATGATTTAAAACCGGTGATTTAGTATCCTATAAAAATAATCAACTTTATATCATCGGTCGTCTAAAAAATTTAATTATTTTGAAAAGTGGAGAAAAATTTTCTCCCGAGGAAATTGAATCTAAAATGAATAATTTTTCATTAATAAAAGATAGCTTAGTTTATTTGAAGAATGATCAAATCATTCTTGAAGTTTATCCGCGTGATGTCAAAAATATTATGAGCACACAAATACGCGACTACAAAATTAAAATGTTTTTTCAAAAAATAAATAACAGTTTACCCACATTTATGAATGTGAATGAATTAATCATTCGTACACATGATTTCGAGCGATCACCGGCAATGAAAGTATTGCGCATACAATAATTTTGTAATATATTTAGCTAGCACATAACACTATGATAGAGGAATTGGTTAAGATATTCAAAAAGGTAATGCCTGATAATAGAATGAACTATGGAATAATTAATGAAAATAGCAAATTATTCAATGATATTTGCCCCAATAGTAGTTCATTAATTATGGTTGCTTTTGCAATTGAAAAACAATATCATATTTCCTTACCTGGTTATTTGGAGATTCGTAAAGCTACAGTAGGAGATATCATTAAAATAATTCGGATAGAATTGTCCAAACAAAAAGATGCTTAAAATTTACATTGCTAAAATACCAACAAAAATTATTAAACGCAAGATACCCACTTCTCTTCTAAACGAGATTAACCAATACATGCATCCACAAGCGCGCCTACAAAAAAATGCTTCGTACTTGTTATTAAATATTGTTTTGAATACACATCACATATGAAACAAGGATATTAGTGTTAACGAATATGGTAAACCTTCGTTAATTGGTAATCAAATCTATTTTAATTTATCCCATAGTGGTGAATACATAGTCTGTGCAGTTGCCAATAATCCAATTGGAGTTGATATCGAGTTTACTAATTCTCACATTAAAAGCATTTCTAGCGCCTTTCTAACAAAAAATGAAGTACAAACATACATTTCCTTATCTAATCAAAAACTAACGCAAATATGGGCAATAAAAGAAGCGATTGTTAAATTATTAGGTGTTGGATTGAGTAAAAAACTAAGCACTATATCGCTTGCATCTTTAAAAATTAACAATAAACGTTTGTACACGTTTAAGAAAACATTTCGTGCCTACCATCACTTGCAATTTGCTCTCGCTAGTTATGTTCAACTTCCCAAGAAAATTAACCTTATAAAAGTAAAACTATAAAAGCAACATAGTTATACTTTTAAAATTTTGTTTTGATTATTGTAAATTAAAAAATATGCAACATCGTTAATAATAAGATCAATTAATTTACCAACATCGGTAATATTTTTATTCCAGTCTGTATTGTTTTGTTTGCTATGAAAAATAGAATCACTAACCACTTTGATAATAGCGCATGAAATTTTATTTTTTGAGCAAGTTTGAATAACAGCAGCGCTTTCCATATCAACTGCTACTGCTTTTTCATCAAAATTAAATTTATTGATATTTTTTTGATTGATAAATGTATCACCACTTACTAACTTTCCGTGTGAAAGTGAATTAGGGTATAACTTGATAATATCTAATATTTTTTCATTTAATTCTCTAGTTGTTAGAAAATCAATTGGTTGTTTAGGAACTTGATTTAACCCATAACCAAAAGCAGTAACATCTACATCATAATAACCAACAATGTTAGGAATAACGATATCATTAACTTTTAAGTTCGCTACCAAACTACCACAGGAACCTACATTAATGACAATGTTAGTTTTAAAACAATCAATTAAAATTTGGGTTGCCGTTGCGGCGTTAACTTTACCGACCCCACTATATATTAAACAAGCATAATCATCAAGAAATTTGAGAATGTAAACTTCATGATTATTGACTACACTAGTATGAACATAAGTCATTTTTTTAAGTAAAGTTGGCGTTTCACTAGACAATGCTATAACAAAACCGATCATCGTTTACTAATTATAATGAGCATACATTTCTTTCAATAGTTTAGTGAAAGCAACTTTAAGATTTTTTTTAGCAAGTTCAACATAATCTTCGCGATTTGTTACATCTTCATTTGTACGATTTGGTTCTAGTTTATCAGCACAATAAAGAATCATATCTAATTTCGATGGTTTTGAACTAGGGATAACATGATTAGCGATCGCATTTAAAATCTCCTTATCTTTGATATTAAAAAATTTTTTGGCATACACAGCACTTGCCACGCCATGTAGTGTATGAATAGTAGGATATTTGTTTTTGTTTCATTTTGGGGCTAGTTTTTTAATTTGTGCATCAGACATTTCTTTGCTAATATCATGGTACATGGCTGCAATGTAAGCTTTTAGTCCTAGCAATGGTGAAATTTGTCGACCAATTTGAATAGCTAATTTTGCAACTCTAATTGTATGTTGAAAACGTTTTAGTGACATTAATGGTTGTACTTGATTGATGGTATACAAACCAAATGTAGCAATGTACAATGCTACAATTGGGGTAAGAAATTTAACTTGTGGTAATTTTCGTAAAGCACTACTACAAGTAGGTACAAGTTTAATATTAACAAAATCGGCTGGAATATCCTTTTTAAACTTTTGATTATTACGTTTAACAACAACTAAACGAGCAAGTTTCAAAATAGTTTTCCAATTTTTTCATTTTTTGAAATCTAAGTATCGATCGGTACCGATGATAAAATAAAAAGTTGCATGTGGGTAAAGTTTCTTGAAATACTTCAATGTATTAAATGTGTAAGAAATTTCACGATTTTTTTGATTTATTTCATAATCTGAAATTTCTATATCTTTACAATTACGAAACATTAATCTCAACATCATCATACGATCTTTGCAGTCTGCAAAAGGCAAATGAGTTTTCAATGGAGGATTTTTACTAGGAATAATAATAAATTTTTGAAATTGATAATGTTTCTTAATTGTTTTATAAATAGACAAATGACCAGTGTGAACTGGATCAAAAACACCACCAAACAATATAATAGTTGACATTGATTAATTATATAAGTTAATGCTTTTTTGACTATGTATAATTATGAAAAATTTAATTAAAATATGCCACGTGGATATGTCGAAGATAATATTAAGGTTCTAGAAGGTCTAGAACCTGTTCGTAAACGTCCCGGGATGTATATTGGCTCAACCGATAATAATGGATTACATCACTTAATTTGAGAAATTTTTGATAACTCTGTGGATGAAGTTATATCTGGTAATGCTGATACGATTAAAGTTACTTTATGTAAAGATAATTCTATAATGGTCGAAGACAACGGTCGAGGTATTCCCGCTGGAATAAATGTAACTACAGGTATATCTACAATTGATACGGTTTTTACTGTATTACATGCTGGTGGTAAATTTGATGATAGTGCTTATAAAACATCTGGTGGATTGCATGGGGTTGGTGCATCAGTCGTAAATGCTCTTAGTGAATGAATGAAAGTTACGATTAAGCGCGATGGTAAGGTAGTAGAATCGAAATATAAAAATGGTGGTACTATTGAACAATCAGCTAAAGTAGTAGGTACTACTAATCGTACAGGTACAATAGTTCATTTTAAAGCCGATTCCGCTATCTTTCGTTCTATTATATTCAATCCATCTATTGTCAAAGAACGAATCAGAGAAACTGCTTATTTATATAAGAATGTTAAGGTTATTTTTACTAATGAAATAGATGGAGATACTGTTACTTTTGTTTCTGAAAATGGGATTAGTGAGTATGTTGATTTCATCAATGACGGTAAAAATGTATTAAATAAAACTGCTTATTTTGAAGGTAAATCCATTGGTGATGGCATTGAAGTGGAAATTGCTTTACAATACACTGCTAGTTCTGCTGAAGTAATTGTTTCTTTTGCTAATTCAGTTAAAACCAAAGAAGGTGGTTCACATGAAAGTGCTTTCAAAGCAATTTTAACCGAAACCATTAATGAATATGCCCGTAAATGAAAACTTTTGAAAGACAAAGATAAAAATTTTGAAGGAGATGATGTACGTGAAGGGTTAACTGCTGTTATTTCAGTACGAATTCCTGAGAAAATTATTTCTTACGAAGGTCAAACTAAAAACAAACTTTTTACCCAAGAAGCACACATCGCAGTCAAACGAGTATTTGGCCCTAAATTTACTTATTGGTTAGAAGAAAACAAAAAATCAGCGGAGAAAATAATTGAAAAGGCTGTTTTAGCACGTGATGCAAGAGCGGCAGCTAAGCGCGCAAGAGAAGATGTAAAAAAACTTAAATCAGCTGGTAAAGGTGTTTTAATTTTGTCAGGTAAGCTTACTCCTGCTCAATCAAAAAATTATATTGAGAACGAATTATTTTTGGTGGAAGGTGATTCAGCTGGTGGCACCGCTAAGTTAGCACGCGATAAAAAATATCAAGCCATTCTTCCGTTGCGTGGAAAAGTAATGAATGTGGAGAAAGCAAAACTGCGAGATTTATTGTCCAACGAAGAAATTTGTACAATTATATCTAGTCTCGGTGCAGGTATTAGCACTGATTTTAAAATTGAAGATTTGAAATATGGTAAAGTCATTATTATGACTGATGCTGACACTGATGGAGCACACATTCAAGTATTATTATTGACTTTTTTTTATCGTTTTATGAAGCCACTGATTGAAAATAATAAAGTATATGTAGCTTTACCACCACTTTATCGCATTACAAATAAAAACACCAAAGCAATTAGTTATGCATGAGATGATCAAACGTTAAATGATGAGAAAAAGAAAAATCCTTGCCATGAAATTCAACGTTATAAAGGCCTTGGCGAAATGAGTGCAGAACAATTACGCGAAACTACCATGGATAAAAATTCTCGCCAATTAATTCAAATTTCTATTGAAGATGCAGCGTTGGCTGAACGTAGAGTAAATATTTTAATGGGTGATAATGCAGCCATTCGCAAAGAATGAATTGATAATAATGTGGATTTTACTTTGGAGAACGAATAATGTCTAAGAAAAATGATTCATTAATTCACCTTAAATCAATCGAAGAGATTATGTCAGAAAGTTTTGGCAAGTATGCCAAATACATTATTCAAGATCGTGCATTACCTGACATTCGTGATGGTTTAAAACCAGTGCAACGAAGAATCATTTATGCTATGCATGATTTGCAATTGTTTTATGACAAACCACACAAAAAATCAGCCCGTACTGTCGGAGAAGTAATAGGTAAGTATCATCCGCATGGCGATACTTCTATCTATGATGCCATGGTGCGTATGTCCCAAAATTGAAAAAATAATATTCCTTTAGTAGATATGCATGGTAATAATGGTTCAATTGATGGTGATAGTGCTGCAGCCATGCGATATACAGAATGTCGTTTGTCACAGTTTGGTCAATTGTTAATTGAAAATATCAAAAAAGATACAGTACCATTTATTAATAATTTTGATGATAGTGAAAAAGAGCCAACAGTATTACCAACCTTTTTACCTAATTTGTTAATTAATGGTGCTAGCGGTATTGCAGCAGGTTATGCTACCAATATTCCGCCATTCAATCCTAGCGAAGTGATTGATGCCATTATTACACGAATTGATTCTCCGTCGGGATATCTATCTACCATTTTAAAAATTATGCCAGGCCCTGATTTTCCTACCGGAGGACTAATTCTTAATCAAGAGGGTATACGTGATGCTTATGAAAAGGGTAAGGGCAAAATTATCATTCGTGCTAAGATTATTCAAAAGAGTGCTAAACAAGTTTATATTACAGAAATTCCTTACGAAACTAATAAGGCTAGTATTATTAAAAATATTCAAGAATTAGCAATTAAACATGATGTGTTGAATCTTGAAGAAGTGCGCGATGAATCAGATGATAAAGGTGTTTCTATTGCTCTTGATATGAAGAATGGTAAAAATTTTGAATTTGTAAAAAACTTTTTGTTTAAAAATACTCAATTACAAATTTCTTACAATATTAATATGGTAGCCATTAAAGAACGTAAACCTTATTGTTTGCCAATGTTACAAATTTTAGATGCTTTTATTGAACACATTACTAATACTACAATTTTAGCAAGCAAGTATGATTTAACTAAAGCTAAAAACCGCAAGGAAATAATTTTAGGATTAATTAAAGCTATTCGTATGTTGGATGATGTGGTTGATTTAATTCGTAAATCTAACGACAAAACATCAGCTAAAAATGCACTTATTATTAAAATGGCTTTTACTGAACCACAAGCAGAAGCTGTAGTTAGTTTGCGTTTATATCGCTTATCTAACACTGATGTATCTAATTTAAATAAGGAACTAATGGAATTGGAAAATATCATTAGTGAACTAGAACTACTAATTGAAAATAAGGATTATCGCAATAATTATTTAAAAAATAAATTACGAGTTTATAAAAAAATATTTGGTTATTCTCGTAAAACGTTAATCTCTCAAGAAGAAGCTAAAATTGAAATTGATCAAACAGATATCATCGAAGACCGTGAAAATATTGTGGTGGTAACAAGAGCTGGATATTTAAAAAATATTTCAAAGCGCAGTTATTCTAATTCAGAATATGAACGTTTGAAATTAAAAGAAGGTGATATTCCTATTGCTCAATTTATATCTAATCAACGCGATAAGGTAATTCTAATTACAGCCAAGGGTAATTACGTTAGTATTCCTACTTTTAAAATTGATGAATCCAAATGGAGCGATATGGGTGTACATTTGAATAACATTATTGTTAACGATCCAGACGATAAAATTATTCAAGCATTTAATTTTGCTAATAACATTGAAGATAATCGTTGTCTTATCATAGCTTCTCGTCGAGGGATGATTAAACGGACATTAATTAAAGATTTAGGAGTGTCAAAACTAACTAAAATATTAACTGTTATGAATTTAGATGAAGGCGACTCAATTACGAGTTGTGTCATTAGCGAGAGTGCAGATGAACCAAACCAAATGTTAGGTGTAATTACAAAATATGGCATGGGATTATTTTACCCTTCCAATCAAATTAGCGTAGTTTCCCGCAATGCAGCAGGTGTCAAGAATGTTTCCCTGCGTGAGAAGGATGAAGTAAGTGCAATTTTTATTGATGATCCTACTCGTGAATACATTTTGATTGTTTGTGTGCAAGGAATGAAACGTATTCGACGCGAACAAATCATTCAAGGCAAACGTAATAGTGTTGGTAAACCATTAATTAATCAAATCAAATCTAACCCCATTGAAGTGTTAAATGCTTTTCCAGTGAATATGAACGAAATAATTAATAACTTAACTCATGAAGGAGTATGAGCATTAATTAAATCTAGCGAAATTGTAATAGGTGATAGTGAAACTAGAGTTAGCCCAATTAAAGGTAAACATTCATCTTTTGCCACCAAAATTGATTTTACAGATTACAATAAAAACACTGAACAATTAGAATTATTTGATAAATAAATATGAGCAAATATAAAAATAAATCTAATTGATTAAATTATTTTCGACCCACTATTTTTATTAGAACATTTTCTGATATTAATATTTTTTTACTTCGTAAAATGGGTGTGAAAATGCTAATTTGTGACTTAGACAATACATTATCGCCTCATTTTACTAAGTGACCAAATAAAAAAGTTGTTGATTTTTGCAAACAGTTGCAGATTAGTGGGATTAAATTAGCAATTGTTTCTAATAATAGTAAAAAGCGAGTATTGACTTATACAAGTCGTTTACAACCCGATGAAATTATTTTTAATGCGAAAAAACCATTTAAGCGAAAAATCGTAAAAATGTTGCAAAGATTAGATTTATGCGCAAATGAAATTATTTTTTTAGGTGATCAATTTATTACAGACATTTGAGTGGCTAATCGAATAGGTTCTAAAAGTATTCTTGTACTACCGATTATTGATCAATCTAGCAATACTTCTTCATCTAAATTGATTAGATTTTTAGATAAATTTATTTACAAAAAATTGGAACATGGTAATTATCTAAGATTAGATTACACTAGAAGTAAAGGGTTAGGGGATGAGCACCAATTTATCTAAAAATAAAAAGTGTAAAGGATGTGGAATGCCTTTATCGACTAACATTCAAGATTTAGCTTATACACCGAATCTTAAACTAGATTATTGTCAACGTTGTTTTCGTCTAAAACATTATGGTATTAATTCTCATAATGAGTTATCTGTATTGACCGTTAATAAGGTATTAGATAATTTAAAAATTCAAACACGTGATTGAATTGTCTTGGTTAATGATGTTTTAAATGTTAATTTTGAAGTTATAGAACGATATAAAAATCACTCAAAAGTTTTATTTGTATTCAATAAAGCTGATCTTGTGGTTAATAATTTCAATTATCAAAATGTACAAAGACGTTTAATTAAGATGTTAATAAATTTAAGCATCAGAACGCCTCAAGTTATCATCTCGTCAGCTACTAATAACTATGGGATTCGTAAAATATTTGAATTTATCAGAGAACGAGAATTAAATGAAAAAATTTATTTTGTTGGCAAAACCAATTCTGGTAAATCATCAATTATTAATGCTTTAATAAATTACACTGGCAGTATCGTCGCACCATTGACTATTAGTAACTTACCTAATACAACAATTGGGCTTAAACAAATTAAATTGCAAAAACATAATATCATCGATACACCGGGCTATTATAGTGAACATAGCATTTTACACAATCTAACAAATTTGAAAGATGTTGCTTCAATTCAGAATAAACAGAAAATTAAACCTTTTTCTTTTCAAATTATTCAGCCACAATCTTTCATAGTAGATAGTTTGCTTTGATTGACAACTACAAATGATAAATTGGCATCAATTGTATTTTATATGCCAAATAAATTGAAAGTGCAACGCACTAAACCAGAAAATTTATTACGTAATTTAAAAAATCCATTAAATAACGTTTATCATGTTAATAATTGTGAAAAATTAACGCAAGAATTAATTTTAAAACCAAATATGAAATATGATTTAATGATTGAAGGTTTAGGAATGATTGTGGTTCAAGGTATTGAAAAACTTATTGTAAATACCTTTAAAAATGTAAAGTTGACGTTGTTAAAAGATTGGATTATTTAAACACATGATTGACAATACCACCACCCAAGCAAATATTTTCTTGATATAAAACTGCAAATTGTCCCAGTGTGACTGATAATGTTGGATGGTAAGTAAGTATTATTGTGTTTTTTCTAATTACAAATGAACCGTTAATTAATTTTTGGCGGTGTCTAAAACGAATTTGAACTTTTTCTATTTTGGGAATATTATTTATTCAATTAAAATTAGTTAATTCACATTTAGTAGAAATTAAATGTTTATTTATATGTTTGGTATCACAAACATATAAAATGTTTTGTTTAATATCTTTAGCGCATACGAAGTATTTTTGAGTTTGGCCTGATAATCCCAATCCTTTATTTTGTCCATATGTGTAAAATGCAACCCCGTCATGGATACCGATTTTTTGATTGGTTTCAATATTAATCACATTTCCTTTTTTATCAGGTAAATAGTTATTTAAAAATTGTTTAAAATTACGTTCACCAATAAAGCATATCCCTGTGGAATCTTTTTTATTTCAATTACTTAAACCTATCTGTTTAGCAATTTTTCTTACTTCATTTTTAGTTAAATTTCCAATAGGAAACTTTGTATGCTTCAACTGTTTTTGCGTGAGTCAACATAAAAAGTATGTTTGATCTTTTTCTTTGTCTTTAGCCATAGTCAATAAATATTTTTTATTTTTATAAACCACATTAGCATAATGACCCATAGCAATATGAGAAGTGTGAAAATGTTTGAGTGCGTATTTAATAAATTCATGAAATTTAATATATTTATTGCATAAAATGTCAGGGTTAGGCGTTCTGCCTGCTCTATATTCTTTAATTAAATAAGAAAAAACTTTTTTTCAATATTGTTCAATAAATTCTGTGCGATGAATTTCTATTCCTAATTTATGAGCTACTTTTTGAGCATCGGTAAAATCTTTTTGTGCATTACAATATTTATCATTAGTCTTCAAATGACCTCTTATGTCATTATTGATATAGGTATCTCAATTTTGCATGAACAAACCAATTACTTGGTATCCTTGTTTTTTAAGTAAATATGCACAAACAGAGGAATCAACCCCGCCCGACATTCCCAACACGATTTTACCCAACGGATGACTAGTTTTTAACATGTAAAAATTATATAACCTAATCGTAAGTAGAGCATTCAACTTTACTATGGCAATTGCATGCTAATATGCAACAATGATTTGTTTCATATATGAGGTGATACTGCCTGTATTGTCAATCACATCAGCTTTTAAAGTAAAGCTATAATTACCAATAATTAGTGAACTAGTGCTAGGGAAACGCACTAAACATGTCCCTCGTGTAGTGCCAGTAGTTTGGTTATCATCAATTCTTAAATTCGAGCCAAATATTGGATCTGGGTCTACAATACTTCAAGTAATATTTTTAGTAATAGAATTCCAATTAATGTCATCCATGAAATATTCAGTATTATTACCATCAGAAAAATCAATGTTAGCTGGTTCAATTAAGTTGGGGCCAAAAATATGATCGTCTTTTTGCGTTAAAAACGGTAAAATAGAATTACTATTTTCAATATCTGTTCCAATTTGATAAACTTTATTTATGTGTTGTTCATAAGAAATAATTGAATTGAGGTTCCATGTTTTCTCAGCAAAAGTTGCAATACTTTTGAAAGTACCTTGATAAACTAAATCTTGTGTTTGTCTAGTGTAATAATCGCATCAAATGCAATAATAAGCTCCTTTATAAAAAGGTAAATATGCTTTTGGTAAATCAGCAATAGTTTGCGAAAATTTATAGAGATTTCAATCATTGAATATTTGATTAGGTTCTGGCTTTTGCATACCAGCACTTAAAACATAATACAAATAATCGTCGTTAAGATTGTACAAATGATATCCATTAGCAGCAAGTTGATTAATTGTCGCATATTTACCGGATGATGAATTAGTTCAATAAGCTACTTGAATATTTTTATCAGGTAATATTGTGGGAGTAATGTTACTTCAATCATAAAGAAATTGATCATTAAATGCTCTTACTTGGTGGTAACCTTTTTCTACAAGTAAGTTATAAATTTCGTTCATTCAATCGTTCAATGTATCAAAACCTGTAGCATTTATGGCAGGAACATCTAGAACGTCAATGGCATACTGTTTTAAAGTATTGCTATAACCAATAGATGTAGTTGAATCCATCCTTTCATATGGGATAAATTCATCAAATCCAATATTAAATTTGCGACAACCAAGATCGTGAAAAAATTGACTATATTCGATATACAAGTTTTTTATATAGGACCTTGCATTATTATTAGTGATATCAATCGCAGCAGGATAATCAACACTACTACCAGCATTATTTTTCAAAGTAATATCTTCACCTTCGTGGTTGTTAGAATATCATTCAATGATTCATCGAGCATGTCCAGGCATATCAAGTGAAGGGATAATTTCAATTTGATGTATTTGTGCAAAACGAACAATATCCATCATTTCTTCTGCACTAATAAATCTTTGATCAAAACCAGCTCTTGCTCCAGCCAAATTGAAAAATTGATTTCCTTCTGGTAATTGTAAACGCATACAACTCAATTCAGAAAAATGTAATTCTATAGTGTTAATTTTTTTGTAAGCAGCTTCTACAATTAAATTTTTGACTCACTTTGGGGTAAAATATTTACGCCCACAGTCTAAGTGAATAGTGCGTTCTGCAATATCGGGATAATCCAATATATCGCCGTAATAAATTTTGTTATCGCTAATTTTATAAATTTGCATTAAAGTATTAAAGGCATATAAAACACCTCTTAAACCATTAGCGTTGATAATAATTTTGGAAGAAATATTGATGGCGTAAGTATCAGGTAAAGAAGAAGCATTAACTAAATCATTTGCTACATTAACCCGAATACTATGATCTATCACAGAGGAATCATTAACTAGTTGAATTTTGCCAAATGTTATTCCGGCATCCATTAATCGTTGCTGAATCAAATACAGTAAATCAGTCAATCCGGATATTTTAGCATCGTAAAAAATTTTTGAATTAATTGCAAAATTAAATGAATTAGCGGAAATATTTTTATATTCTTTAACAGTTGGTAATAGTTGTTTTTGAATATTTTTGTAATCAAAGTTAGCACAAGAAGTGAGAGTACCAATGCTTCCTCCAATAATTGTAGTGATTACAGAAGAGTTAATTATTAATGATTTAATTTTTTTCATTTTTCAATTCCTATAATTTTGTTGTAATTTTTAATATATGTTGATTAGCTTGATTGCTAACTTGGTTGGCTAATGAATTTGCATATGTTTGATTACGATAAGTTAAATTATGATTTAAATCAGTAATGCTAAAAAAGATGCTCCCTTCATAAGCAATATTACTTGTAGCATATTGGATACAATGTAATATCTCTTCAGCATTACCAAATGATGACAAATTGTATAAGTATTCATTATTTGCATAATTAAAATCAGATGCTTCCATATAACGATAATTGGGGTGGCCAATATAAAGTTTGGTTCTACTACCACTTTGTAATTTAACATTTGCTCATCAATCAAACAGTTCAACAAATGGTCCGCTTTTATATTGCGCATTTCAATACAATTGGGGGCAAATGTAATCCAATCACTCTTCTTCTATTCATTTTTTTGAATCGTAAAATTCATCATGAAAAGTGCTCATAGAAGTGGTTGGTGTATTAGAACCATCGGGGGTATCAGTAAACTTATTACTAGATCAAATACCACCAGGACTAATACCAAAAACTACATTACGATTAGGATTGTTGGTATTAAAATCATTTATAGTGTCATGAATTGCTTGTATTAAATCATCATTATTTTTACGCCTTCAATCATCAATTGTTAAGCCACTACCATATTTATTATACGAAGCTTGATCTAATGGTTCGCCATATTGACCCATGAAATTTTTAAAACTGATATTTTGTATATTATCATTTTGCAACTTTCAATCACCATTTTCATCTAATTGAATGTTATTATTCTCATCCCGCGTATAATTGTTACGTCATGAAGTGGCATATGGATAAAAATAATCATCTAGATGAATGCCATCAACATCATAATTATTTAAAATTTCCTTAATTGAATCAACCACATAGCTTCTCACATCTGGTTCGCCAGCATTTAAATATAAAGCACCACCATACTTGTAAACCAAATTTGGGTTAGCAGTTACTCTAGTTTCACCTCCTGGAAGTTGTTGGAATAGCCAATTTAAAACATTAGGATTCGTAGTATTATTTTTTGCTAATTGCCCTTGTTCGTTTAACTTATCAGTAAAGTTGTCAAAATTTAAATAATCATATCAACTCATGTTACGACCATTAGAATCAACAGCATAATCTATACTAGAAACACGATAAGGGTTTAATCAAGCATGATATTTTACACCTGCTTCGTGAGTTTTACTAACCATATATTGTAACGGATCAAAACTTTGCAATCAGTCAAGGGTATAACCTTGCGAACCAACGAGATATGTGGAATATGGGTTGATTGAAGATTTATAAAAAGCATCCATCATTGGGCGTATTTGAAAAATGACAGTATTCATTGAATAATCAATATATGTTTGTAAAAAATTATCATACTCTTTTACAAATTGTTCTTTAGTTAAATTATGCAAATTAGTAGATTGAATCGGGGTATTTCAGCCTTCGGCATGTGTGTAGTTGTACAAAAAATTCATATTTCTGACTGTGGCAGTTCACGTAGATTTCATGTATTCAGGATGTTGAATAATCAAATCATCAGGAAACAATGCTAATGCGGTATCGTTACCATTGATTTTGACATAGGCATCAGTGTAAATTTGATCAATATTATCGAAAATACGTTGATGATGTAGTGCGATTGGTTCAATGTTTATATTTAAAATATTACTAATTGCTACATCTTCATTAAAAACTTGTAATTTTACTTTTTTATGGGTTTTGCTAATGTTTTTTAAATAAAAATTAAATTGATTATTTTTTGGATCATAAGTTGATGTTATTATGTCTTCGTGCGAACTGACTAAATGAATATTTGAATATTTAGTCGTATTACCACTAACTTTGACAGCGTTGTTTTGATTAGGATAAGATATGGTTTGGTTTGGTACGACAATGCTTAATGGAAAAACGGAAGTGCAATTAGTCACAATTGGAGCGGTTATTGGAGCGATAGAAATAGGAAGAATAAATTTTGCTTTTTTCATATTATTTATCTTTCAAACTATTGCATGCCTCATATACTCAATTACTAATTACCATACCGATGCGGTTAGCACTATCAGTTGTTCCTTTTGGTAAAAAATAACGATGTTTACCAAAGAAAATGTTGCCGTTAGAATCATGATCATAAAGTATGGTATGAATGGAATTAGTTAGGATACAAATAGTCAAATGATTAATAGGGTCTATTACAGTCATAGTTCCCGTTCACCCATCATGGCCATAAGTTACATTTGGAGCATAATCGCCAAAAATATAATCGTTATAGAAACTGAAGTTCGTTTTTCATCCTGTAGCAAATTCAAAACGATTACCCTCCGGATTAACAATAGGTGTGGTTACATCTTGTACTATTTGTTCATTAAAAAAAGTATTGGATCCATACTTACCATTATTTAGCATTACATTCATCAAAACGGATAACTCTAAAGCAGTTGAAAATAAGCCAGCATGACCAGAAGCACCTTGCATACAATAAAAAGCCTTTTCATCATGTACTTCACCTTGGATAGTCTTTGTTCTGCGCATATCGGGGAATGTTGGAACTTGAAATTCTCTTGAATTACCTAATAGTTCTGTGGCAGCACAATCATTTTTTGAGAATCCTTTTTGCAAGGGATTAAAAACTGTATGACGCAAACCCAACGGTTGATAGATTTCATTTTCTGTATATTCATCAATTCATTTATTAGTAATTGCGTGCACTAAAATATCAACTAACATAAAATCAACATCACTATAAAGTTGCTTAGTGCCAGGAACAGTTTGTAAATCTAACATTAATATTTTTTCTAATGCTTGATTTTTATCACGTAATAAAAATACATCATCGGTACCACCAGTTAAAAAAACTCGTGGATCAGGAATAAAACCAGAAGTATGGGTTAAAATTTGGCGAATGGTAATAGTTCCCCATTGCACTGTTTGAGTTTTTTTAGTTAAACTATTAAAAACATTGAATTGTTCTTTTGTAAAATTGGGAATATATTTACTAATAGGATCATCTAGTGATTTTATTTTTTTGTCATATAAAAGTTTTTGGATTGCAAACATCCCGGCATACATTTTGGTATTAGAAGCTAAATCATAAAGTGTTTCAGTCGTAGCATTCACTTGTTGATCTGTTGGCAATAATTCACCATAATGGGGAATAGGTCATGAGTTGATTTCAATATCACCTCGGGAATAAAGTAATGATTTACCAAATGCTTTGTTGTAAACAATTTTGTTGTCTTTTGTGACACAAATTTGCATACTGGGAAAACCATAAGCTTCACTACTGCTACCACTAATAGTTTCGGATAATTTAAAATTCACATATTTATTAATTAAATCTAATTTATTTTTATCAAAACCAGCTGCGCTAGGGTTATTAGTGTAATCTTCTAGCATAAAATTAGAGGAGCAAGAAGTTGTATTAAGTGCGATGCTGCTTGTCAAGACAGAAATACTAGGGATTAAACTAGTTATTTTTTTATTCATTTTATTTTAAACACTCCCTTAGCATACCGCGGTGTTTTTTTAATAGTTGTTTAGCTTGCCCATAGTTCAAATTCTTTTTAATCATAATTACAGCAGGTTTTACTTGGTTATGAGTAATAGACATAATTTTTTTTATATCCTTATCATTTGCTTTAGTGATTCTTTTAACTAAATTAAATGCACGTGTAACTAATTTGAGATTAGTTGGTTGTACATCCACCATCAAGTTACTAAAAACTTTACCAATTTTTATCATTGCACCAGTGGATAATGTATTTAAAATCATTTTTTGAGCAGTACCAGATTTCATTCTAGTAGAACCAACTATGGTTTCAGGACCAGTGATTGCCTCAATTTTAATTTTGGCTATTTTGCCAATTTCAGAATTATGACTTGTAGCAATACTAATAGTTTGACAACCTAATTTATTAGCATAGATTAAACCACTAACAACATATGGTGTTCTACCGCTTGCACTAATACCGACTAACACATCTCTTTTATTTAATCGAATGTCTTTTAAGTCGTTAATAACTGCTAGTTGATTGTCTTCTGCTCCTTCAATTGGTTTGCGAATCGCTGCATCTCCTCCGGCAATTAATCCAATTACTAACTTGTCACTTACTCCATAAGTCGGTGGCATTTCACTAGCATCTAACACACCTAATCTACCGCTTGTACCGGCACCAATATAAATTAATCGTCCACGATGATTGAAAGCATAAACAATTTTGTCAATAGCAATAGCAATATTTTTTAATTGTGATTTAACTGCTAAAGCTATTGACTGATCTTGTTTGTTGATAAGATGCACCAATTGGATAGTTTTTAAAGTATCAATATTTTTAGTTTGATGATTAACACCTTCCGTAGATATATTTGATAAGTCTATATACTTAGAGGTGAAATTACTCATTTAATCATTATATGTAAATTTTAACTATAAATAGTATAGTAAAAGGGTATGGAATTTGTGGATCAAAAAAAGCAAAAAGAAGAGATTGGACATTGACACATTTTAAATGCTAATCAAAAACGTTTGGTTTACTTAGGTATGATTATTGGAATGTTAATTGCTGTGATAGGCGTTACTTTTCTTTCACTTGGATATTCAATTATTGTAGGCTGTGTATTGGCAGGTATCGCAGTTTTAGCTTTAATAGCGGTTAGCATTATTTGGTTATTATGAATTCATCGTATTCGTAAGAAAAATTAAATAGGTTGATGTTTTTACGAAATTTATCGAGTGAGCAAAAAAGGTGGGTGGGGAATCATGACACAAGATTACAATAAAATAGCAAAAGATATATTTGATGCAGTTAAGCAGTATGGTATTGTTAGTGCGGATATATGTATGACCAGATTACGTATCAAACTTAAAAATAAAAAAGTAGACTTATCAAAATTTAAAAAAATTCCAGGTGTAATGAGTGTCGTAGCAGCCGATGATGAATTTCAATTCGTCATCGGTCCTGGAGTAGTTAAAAAAGTTTATGCTAGTTATAAACAATTATTAGCAACCGCAGAGATTAAAACAGAATACGGTGCGCCAAGTTTAAAAGAAATAGCTAACCAAGTTAAAAATGAAAATAAAAGTAAAAGACAGTCAAATTTAGTGGCGATTGCATTAAGCAAATTTGCTAAAATATTTACTCCATTAATTCCTGCTTTTATTGCTGCAGGTATTTTAGCAGGAGTAGCAGGTATACTACAATCAATATATACTAGTGTATTAATTGATGGAACGCGAGCGTGAACGAATACCACTGCATATGAATGGTACAATTTATTTAATTTATTGCTTACTGCTTGACAGACTGGTTTTTTAATTATTGTTGGTTATCGTTTTTCGGAAGCATTTGGTGGAAACGGTTGAATTGGAGCGTTAATTGGTGCTATTTTTACACCGCTGGCTGGTAGCGCATTTGCAGCTATGTACAACCCTGATGCACAAACATTTTTAGGAATTCATGTATTAAAACAAAATTTAAATACGTTTTGATTAACTAGTGGTTTAGTGACTTTAGGTAATGATGGTGTACCGAGTGGAATTGGAACGGCTCATGGCTCTATTTTTGGTATTATTCTTGGTTGTACAATAGCAATTTACATAGAAAAATATATTACGAAAGTAATGCCTGTGCAGTTGGATACTGTTATTACACCATTCATGACTGCATTATTCATGGTGTTTATCAATATCTTTTTAATTATTCCAATTTCTGGATATATGTTTTTCGGTATGACTTGACTATTTAGTCATTTATGTAAAGGCCCAGGAGCACCGTTTGGTGACATGGTGTTAGCGGCATTATTTCTTATTGCTGTGATGTTTGGAATTCATCAAGGTTTTGTTCCGATGTATGTAGCAATGATTCAAGACCCAAACATTGGGATTAATATATTATTTCCTGTGTTAGGATTGGCTGGTGCTAGTCAAGTAGGGTGTGCCCTAGCAATGTGAGCAATAGCTAAGAAAAAAGGGATACTACGAAGACAAATTCAAGGTGCAATTATTCCAGGTTTTTTAGGTATTGGTGAACCATTGATATATGGTGTTTCATTACCTCGAATTATACCTTTTATATCGGCTTGCATCGGAGCTGCTATACCAGGATTTTTTGTTGGAGCAATGAATGCTTGGGGTGGCATTGATATGGGATTAAATTCCATTTTTGGCCCAAGCGGTATATTGGCTATTCCAATGATTACTAGCGCTAAAGGGATTGGTATGGGAATTTTAGTTTATGTATTAGCTTTATTTATCGGATATGCATCTGGATTCGCGACTGGTTGGCTAGGTTATCGTATATTTAAAAACAACCCTAAAATTAATTGAAACTTAGAATAACACATTTTATATTTTTCATATAATCTACTGCGAATTGAACATTCACAACCATGAAACGTTGAATCAAAAATACAAGAACGGTTGCCCTATGCTTAATCCCCATAGGTTTAGTGACTGCTTTCTCTAATAGTTGGTCCAATAAAATACCTATTTCTTGTGTTGGTTCTAGTGGTGTCAAACCATTCGTAGAAAGTCTTTCCAAAGAATACATGAAAGCCAACAAAAAAGTCGATATCACCGTTGAAGCTGGTGGGAGCGGTTTTGGAATTCAACAAATTTCACAAGGTTTCGCTAACATTGGTAACGCTTCAAAAGATCCTTATAGTGCAGTTTATGGTAAAGATGATAAGGGAACTGATGGTTTTAGATCACAATGAGAAAAAAATAAAATTAAAACCATCACAATTGGTTGAGAAGCAATTTGCATGGTTTACATTCCACCTAAAGAATTGAATTTAAATCCAGATGAATTAAATAATATTTTAGTAGTCAACAATAGTAATGTGTGTAACTTAATGCGTATATTTAGTGGCATTAATTCAAACGTTACTGATGCAACATTAGGGAATTTTTATAATGATCAAGCAGATTTAACTCCGTCTCAACAACAATTATTAATGAACACTAGTATTATTCCATATGTAAGAGCCGGTGGATCACTAACATCAGGAACTGCTTCATCGTTTGTAGGGGGAACTCATTTAAATTTTAATGAGAAAAATGATTTAACAGTAGCACAACAAAATGCCTTTGATAGTGGTTATTATGGAACAAAATTTGGTTTAGTTCAAACTGATGAAGCAAATAGTCGTGCATGGGATATATTTGCTAAAAACAATAAACCTGGACAAATAGTTTATTTATCTTCAGGTTTTGTTAAACAAAATTTAGATTTAATCAAATCCAAAGGGTATGGTATCATGGCATATGATGGTAGCGAAACTCAAACGAACCCAACAAGTTTTGATGTCAATTTCATTGATAGTCATGATGGTTACAATTGATTTAGGCCACTTAATTTAATGATTCCTGTTACAAATAACGAATCGTTTACTACTGAGATGAATTTTATTAAAACTTTATTATCGGATGAATACAAAAATAAATTAATAGAAATTGGTGCTAAGTATTTAAATACAGAAGAAATTGAACAAATATTCCCTAACGATATTTCAGGAATTTGAAAATCCGATTATCAATTAGCAAAAGAAAAGGAAGCAGATTGAAATTGACCAAAAGATTATAATTTTGCTCCTATCCCATCGGGAATATCTGACAATTAATATGGCAAACGAAATTGTTAGTTTATTAAAAAAGAAACAAAGATCTGACAAGGTTTCTAAAACTGTTTCTTTGTCTTTGTCTTGGTTGTTTTCACTTGTTTTCTTTTTATTGATTATTTTTATTGTTGTAGCTGCTATTCCTGGTTTTAAAGCTTATGGTCTAAGCATTATTAGCAATACATTTGATATGGCTAATAATAAAGCTAGTGTATGATTACCACTTTGTGTTACTTTATTAATTTCTGGATTAGCAATTATCATTGCGGCACCAGTTGGTGTTAAGACAGCGATGTTTATTAAATATCGATTACCAGTAAAATATCAAAAAGGTACACGAATTGCAATTGAATTATTGGCTGATATTCCTTCAGTAATTTTTGGTTTATTTGCTTGTGAAATGTTAGGAACTGTCTTGAAATATGTTTTTCATATGCCTACCTCATACAATTTGATTACAACAGGATTCATGCTAACTTTTATGATTTTACCAACGATTGTATCATTATCTTTAAATTCGTTGGATGGGGTGGATAAAACTTTAATTTCTGCATCTATGGTTTTAGGTAATACTAAAACTCGTTCTATTTACAAAGTATGCAAGAAGGATGCACGTAATGGAATTGCGGTTGGTGTCATTATTGCTTTTGCTAGAGCCATCGGTGAAACTATGGCTGTATCCATGATTTTACAATCACAAGGGTATAACCCCATTTTTGATGAAGGGTTTGGTTCTATTGCCACTAGTGGTTTAAGATCATTGGGTGCTTTAATTGCCGCAAACATGTTTGCAGAAGGTGGTGGTCCTGCCCTACAATCATTATTATTTGCTTTTGGTTTATTTATGTTTTGTTTCGTTATGATCCTAAATGGAGTAGCAATGTATGCCACTAAAAAACGTAACAGGAGTAAATGAAAATGATGAAATACATTTGAAAAAAAATTAGGTGGATTCATCACTTTTATACCGATGCAGTTCAAAATTGGTTGAGAACATTTGACTTTTCAATCAAAGATTGATAAACGAAAAAACCTTTCTAAATATTTGTCAAACCGAATTCAAAAAAATCGTTTCGTATATGTGTATAGTTTTTATAAATTTTTTTGGGAAATATTCTCCATTACTTTAACAATGAGTTTTTTAGCTTGAATTACGATTGATATTATTGGGTTTGGGGGTGTAGCTTTGACGCAATCTACTGATAGCGTTTTTACTTTTACCAACAATTCTACTGGCCAAGCTTTTATGAATACAGTTTTGATTATCATAATTGCAATTGGCATCGGCATGCCACTTTCTTTGATGATAGCGATTTATTTAAACGAATTTGTCAAAGATGGTAAAGTAAAGAAAACCTTATTATTTTTCATTGATTCATTGGGAGCGACACCATCTATTTTGTTTGGGATGTTTGGTTTAATCTTTTTTATTCAAACAATAGGTATGTCTGCGGGCGGTACGGCAGGTAAGTCGATTTTGGCTGGAGCATTAACTATTTTAATAGTTATTTTACCAGTATTTATTCGCACTATTCAACAAGCATTACAATCAATTCCTAAAGATTTACGTACCAATTCTTATGCTTTAGGTGCAGGTAAATGAGAAACAATTCGTAAAATTGTGTTACCAGCAGCACGCCAAGGTATTACCACCGCTATTATTTTATCTATCGGGCGAATATTAGCAGAGACTGCTCCACTATACTTGACGAGTGGTTTAACCTCTTCTAGTTCTATTTCCTTAGTTAATCCAGGTCAAACTTTAACTACAAGAATTTATGCGCAAATTTATACGGCAAATATTCATGATGGCATCAATATTATGTATGAGTGTGCTTTTGTAACCATGATATTGGTATTATTAATTATTCTAGTTGTACATGTTGTTATTCCAAGTTACTATAAGCATAAACGTCGGCAATTAGAAATCCAAAGTAAAAATATTCGTAAAGAACAAGAAAAGTTTGAGCGTGCTCATCATTCTTTACAAAAATTATTCACTGTGAACGATATTCTTAAACGTAAAAATTATCATGTGGTTAGAAAAAGAAAACCAGCTAATAAACTGCACCAAAAAAAAGGTATAAGGAAAAAATCATAACTCTTTGAGTTAGTTATAATTAAAAGCAAGTTAATGTTCAAAAAAAAAAAAAATAATTCAATTGAAATAGAAGCTGAAAGTATCGACAAGCAACAAGCAGATGCTAGTAAAGTTTCCAAAGTTTTGGCTAGACCGTTTTTAGCCAGAAATTTTAAATATTGATCGTTGACTCAACCACAAAAAAAACTTTACAAACACATGTTACAGCAAAGTAAAAATGTAGATGCAATTAAAAAAGAATTTAATCGTGAAAATATTTTTGAAGTAGAACGTTTTAACTTTTGATATGATCATCGTGAAAAACATGCTTTGAAAGATATTAATATGCAGATTAAACGCAATAAAGTAACGGCTTTAATTGGACCTTCTGGTTGTGGCAAATCAACTTTCATTAGATGTCTTAACCGCATGAACGATCAAATTGATGGTATTTCATATGATGGTAATATTTACTTTGATAAAGGGATAAACTTAGTTAGTAAAAAATTAACTACATTAGAATTGACTACAAGGGTAGGTATGATTTTTCAAAAACCATCACCATTTCCTATGAGTATTTACGATAATGTAGCTTACGGTCCACGTTCACACGGCATTAATGAAAAGAAGTTATTAGATAATATCGTTGAAGAGTCATTAAAAGGGGCTGCACTTTGAGACGAAGTTAAACATAATCTTTTTGATTTAGGCACTTCGCTCTCAGGTGGGCAACAACAACGTTTATGCATCGCTCGAGCCATTGCTTTAAAACCTGAAACACTATTGATGGATGAACCAACTAGTGGATTGGATCCTATTTCCACTAGTAAAATTGAAATGTTAATTAACCAATTGAAGCAACAGTTTACTATTATTATTGTGACTCATTCCATGGCACAAGCACAAAGGATAAGTGATGAAACAGCTTTTTTTTGACAAGGGAGCGTAATGGAAATGGGCACAACGAAACAAATGTTCACTTCACCAAGAAACAAGAAAACGAGAGAATACATCTCGGGAAAGATTGGATAATATGACAACATTAGCAGCACAAGAACCATTACACTGATATATATGAGTAGGATTTATAGCTTCCGCTTTGATCGCTATATTTACCACGCCACAGTTGATTAATTTAATTAAAACAAGAAACACTACCTACATTAATATTCCTATGTATGCCATTTACTTAATTGGTTGTTTTTGTTTTTTGGTTGGTGGAGTTTTAATGACTTGTGGAATTGGTATTGGTGATAACCCTTCCTGGTCGCAGCGTTTGTCATCAGGTATGCCACTAATAATAGCTCAATCAATTTGCGGAGTGATTTCTTCCATTATTTTTGGTTGAAAAATTAAAAATTATTCTGCTGCCAAACGTGCTAAAGTAACTGAACTACAGTATTGCCAACAACTTAAATCTGTTTATGACGAATACAAAAAGAAAGTACATGCACTTTCACATGTTGAAAAAACAAGAATTGAAGAAGTCAAAATGGGGGGGGAAGATAAATAATATGCTATCTATTACAACTATTATCATGACTATTGGGGCTATATTTATTGCTATTTTCTCTTTGCCTAATCTAATTAATGTATTACGAACCAAGAATACTGCTAGTGTTAATTTGCCAATGTACATTATCTTTACATTGGCATGCATAATGTTTGCCATTTACGGCGGCGGCATGTGTGGCGATAATAATTTGGGAGGTGGGCTTCCAGTATTAATTTCTAATATTTTTTGTATATTGATAGCCATTGTCACATTAACAATTAAATTTACTAATCTTCGCAAGGCTAAAAAAGCAAGGCTAACTGAATTACAATATTGGGAAACTCATCAAAGCAAAACTAAAGGTGGTGTGTAATGAATTATGAAATAATGAAACAATCTGAACGTGAATTACAAACTGAATTTATTAAATATTGTAATCATGTTTATGAAACTTGGGAATTTGTGTATAAAGCAATTAAAAATAAAAAAACCAACCAAGCTATGTTAAGTGAAGTTTATCGCATGGAAGATATTTCTAATCATTTTGAGGCGCAAATCCAAGATGATTGCATTTGATCTATTTCTAAAAATGAACCATTGGCTAATCATTTACGATATATTATCGCCATATTAAATTCAATTAAAGATTTGGAAAGAATGGCAGATTATGCAGTTAGTGCAGCCCGTTTTTTTGTTAACAATCAAGTGAGTGATAATATTCGTAATTTGATTGTTGATATATTAAAAGGGGCTTTACTTGGTATGAACAAAACAAATAAATCACTTGAAGTAAAACCGGCGATTGATACTTACAAGACATGTCAATCTGCTCACTTGTCTTTTAAAAATTATTACAATAAAATGTTAGAAAAATTTTCATATATATTAAAAAAAAGTTCGATTCAGGAAATTGAAAAATTTTTTCAAGGTGCAGCCATTGTGATGAAACACATTGAACGTTTAATGGACCATGTTGCCAATATTTCCGAAAATTTTGTTTTTATTAAACAGGCCGATTTGTTTTTTAATAAGCAAAGCAAACAGGTAATGAAAAAATAATTATGGGTAGCAATAAATTAACTTATCAAGCGAGTGGTGTCAATATCCACGAAGGTTATAAAGAAGTAAAATTAATTAAAGGTTTGGCTAAATCTACATATAACAAAAATGTTATGAATAATTTGGGATCTTTTGCCGGAATGTTTAAAATTCCTAAGGGGATAAAAGAACCAATCTTAGTTTCGGGGACAGATGGAGTAGGAACAAAAATTGCGATCGCATGTGCTAAACATAAGTATGACACAGTAGGAATTGATTGTGTGGCAATGTGTGTTAATGATGTTTTATGTCACGGAGCGAAGCCTTTATTTTTTTTAGATTACATCGCCTGTGGTAAATTAGATGCACGCATTGCTGCTGATTTAGTAAAAGGGGTCACTAACGGTTGCAAACAGTCAGGTAGTGCTTTAATTGGTGGAGAGACAGCTGAAATGCCAGGATTTTATAAAACCGGTGATTATGATTTAGCAGGATTTTCGGTAGGAGTATTAGAAAAAAATAAAATTATTAATGGGAAAGATATTAAAGTTGGTGATGTCTTGATAGGAATCACTTCTAGTGGCTGTCACTCTAATGGTTTTTCTTTAATCCGAAAAATTTTCAAAAATTTAAATGAACCATTCAATGGACAACCTATTTGAAAAACACTATTAACACCAACTAAAATTTATGTAAAACCTATTTTGAAATTAATGGAGCATATTAAAATCAAAGGAATGGCACACATTACTGGTGGTGGGTTTATTGAAAATGCACCAAGGATGATAACTAAATCTAAATTACAGATTGTAATTAATAAAAATAGTTATCCTTTACCCAAGATTTTTCAATTAATTAACCAAAGAGGGGTTGATATTAATCACATGTATAACACTTTCAATATGGGAATTGGTTTTATTGTCTGCGTTGATAAAAAAGATGTAAAAAAAACTATTCAAATTCTAAAACAAGCAAAAGAGAAATCTTATGAGATTGGTTATATTACTAGTGGGAAGGAACCGATTTGTTTAAAATAGCTGTTCTTGTTAGTGGTAACGGTAGTAATCTACAAGCAATTGTTGATGCTATTGCTAATGATGAATTGAAGGCAGAAATAGCGATGGTGATTTCCTCTAATACAAAGGCATACGCATTAGAACGAGCAAAAAAACATCATATTAAAACCTATATTGTTTCTAACAAAGAATTTAATAATCCGAGCGAAGAAATATTAAAACTGGTTAATCAACATTCGATTAACTTAATTGTTTTAGCCGGATATTTAGGAATTTTAAAAGGTGAAATATTAAAAGTTTATGAGAATAAAATCATTAACATCCATCCGTCTCTATTACCTAAATTTGGTGGTCAAGGAATGTACGGCCATCACATTCACGAAGCTGTTATTAAAGCAAAGGAAACTAAAACGGGTTGTACTGTTCATTATGTATCAGAACATATTGATGCTGGTAAAATTATTCTGCAAAGTAAAATTAAAGTCTTACCCGATGACACATCAATTACTTTGGCGGAACGGGTTTTACAACAAGAGCATAAACTGCTACCAAAAGCTATTAAAATGTTGATTAAATAATAGTACCATTGACTAAAATTAAGACTTAAAGATTATTTGATTTTTTAGCTTGTTCTAACTTTAAAGTATTGTTTTTCAATTCATTAATTTGCTCAACCGAGGTAATGTTATTTAACAAAGTGTATAACATGTATTGCTTTTCTTTAGGATTATCGACGTAATGAGCTTCAATAAATTTAGCTCCATCATCTAATTCTTTCATTAAATTACCCGCTTGTTCTTTGTTGATTTTTCCAGTTGTTAATGGTATTTTAATCATGGGTGGCAAAATTGCAACGAAATTAAAATCATCTAAAGCATTAATTCCGTTGGTATAAGCAAAAGTTCGAAAAGTTGCTATAGTTCCACCAATACCTTTAATAGCATTTAACACAGAATTTACCTTAGAATTCAACATATTTTTTATAAAAATGCCCACAATTACAGTAATTGTACCGATTGGCAAAATGATTGAGAAAATTAAGTCCAAATTGACACCCCATTTACTTAAAAAGATGGCTTTGATAATGGTATAAATGTTTTGAAAAATCATTACAAAAATTAAATAAACCAAATCCGATTTATGTTGGGAAAGACTGTCGTCAATGCTAATAGTTTTCTTGCTAGTTTTTTTAATAATTCAAGAAACACCATAGGTTAATATCCAATAACCTAGAACGATTAAGGTAGATAAAAAATTAAAGAAGCCAAACACGATTGCTAGATTAGTAATAAAGTCGGCATACATTTTAGTTTTAAAAATGCTAAAATGGGTAACACTAGTTGGAAATTGTGTGCTTAAATTGTATTTTTTAATTTTACGATTTTCAATAATTGTACGACTTGATACATAAATTTGCATTATTAAAGCGATTATCGCTATTAAAGAAGTAATGAACATATATGAGTATGCCAAATCAATTGCATTAGAACGAGTTGTCCAAGCGGTTGTAGGATCAGTAGCAGGAGCAGTAAATGTATTAGTGATAAAAGTCATTAGTGAAAAATTAATTAATTTAAAATAATGACCGGCTCCCTTGTATAGGGCAATGTAGGCATTAATTAATGTTTGGTTATCGTTTGTTATATCACCGTTTTTATATCCAGTTGAAGTTATATAGCCTTTATTAATAGCATCTTTAATTCAACCTACATTTTGACCGTTAAAAAAATTTGAGTCACTATCAGTTATTACATAATTATTAAAACCGGTTTTTTCTGTTATAAATGTAACGGTGAAATAAATCATTACTATTAAGAAAATAATTCAAAAAATCATTTTCACAATCATACTTTTATCCAAATAACCAAAGCCATTTTTTAATTTGCCAAAAGTTTTATTTTTCTTAATTATTATCTTTTCCATAATGAATTATTGATAGTATGCTCCAAAGTAGTTCGCTGCATTTGTTATCGGTTCAATATTATTAAAACCACTATTAGCAATTATGTCTTGATTAGAATTATAAAATGAAACTTGACCGATTTGACCGATAAAAGAATGAAGATTGATAGTTTGTGTTCACCAACCTTCATCTAATGGCGTTTTTACATTGTTTTCAGTCAATAAACAGTTAGTAAACGAAAATAAGATTTCAATAACACTTCCTGAATCTAATGAATAGTCATCATCAGTTATGTTGTCCGTTTTTTCTAAGATTATTTGTGAATTCATTTTTAGACGTAAATATCCTGTATATGTGAGTAGCAACGAATTGTCATCTTTTTGATATTCTACATCAGAAATAGCAGTAAGGAACTGTAATTGTAAAGTATTTTCTGTATAAAAATTTCATAATGAATCAGTTGACTTAAGCTTGATAGTTAAGTTGTTAGTTTTTATTAAAGCGACACCTTTTGTGTACAAATAGGGTAAATATAATGAATATTCTAAACATCTGTCAATTTCGGGGACACCATATGATGATGAGTTGTTATTTGCAAGATCTGTTCATAGTTTATAGTAGTTACCAGGTTCATTGATCGGTATATTTGATTTAAAGTAACATCTATTACTAAATAGATCAATCATTATCTGTGTTTCTGTTTTATTAGAACAGGAAGTAACAGTCGGAACTATTCCTACACTGATGAATATTAGTGGCGACAAATATTTGGTTAACTTTCTATACATGTACATGTTTACATTAACTCCATTAAAGTATTATCTAACAAATTAAGATTGTCTACTCGTAAATGATTATTTTCTACATGTACATGTTTTAATTTATCTTTGTAATAAATGTATGCTTTTTTATATATTGGATGGGTTAAATCTAATCCTTCTTGTAATCTTAACCCCATCATCATAATTTGAAAATAATAATCAGATGTGGAATATTTTGTTTTTCTTAAATGATATTTTTTTAGATTTCCCTTGATTTCGTAATAAGTTCGCTTTTCAAATCCGCAAGCACCTAATCCGATAGCCTTCCATTGATGTGTTAATCAATATGCTTGGTTATGTAAAGATCGAAATTGAGATTTAATACATCAATTACTAACCTCATAGCGTTGATAATTAATATCATTCATTAATTTAATAATTAGTTTCAGTTGATGCTCAATGTGTGAATCATTTAATTGATATTTATTTTTATTTAAAAAAGAACCAGGTTTGATTTCCAATGCATATCAAGCAACATGTGGTATACATGCTGATCGTATGAATTTAATAGTGTCACGGATATCATTATCCATTAATTCGTTGAAACCATAGATTAAATCGATACTAATATTGTTGATTCCTACTTTTCGAAGATTACTAATTGCCTCCTGAACGTCTTTTAAGGTATGTTGACGCCCAAATTTTTGCAAAAGGGTGTTGTTTACTGTTTGCATACCAATTGACACTCTATTGACATTATTTGTTTTCAAAATATAAGCTTGATCTATTGTAATGTTTTCAGGATTGCATTCAATAGTGAATTCATAATCAATGGCAAGATATTTACTAAGCGTGCATAAGAGAGTATTGAGTAAATGATTATCAATACTATTGGGTGTACCTCCACCTACGTAGATAGTTTTAAATTTACATCCTTTACACCTATCATTAATTTCATTTATTAGTCTGTGTGTGTACCTGCTTATACAATTTGAGTTGCTTACAAATCTTACAAAATCACAATAATGGCAAATAGCTTTGCAAAAAGGAATGTGTACATATAAATGTTTGGTTTTTGATGTCATACTTATTTGTTTAATCACTGCTTAACATAGTGCAAAACATCGGCTAAATTATGTTGATTGTATGCATAAGTATTTTTGTAGTGATGACGAATTCATGTAAGTTGTCTTTTAGCATATTGTCTAGTTTGCTGTTTAATTTTATTAATATCAATACCTGCTATAGGATTAATTAACCCATGCGTGATATTCAAGTAACCAATTGCTTTAAATGCGTTTAAATTTTCATAGTTTTTAATATGTTTAATGATTTGTTGCACTTCTTCTATTCAACCGTCACTTAACATGTAGTCTACACGTTGATTAATATCTTGGTAAAGTTGTTCGCGAGGTTTTGTACATAAAATATATAAAGGCTCATAAATTTGTTTTTTAATATTGTGGATTAAATTATGATCAGTTAAATTTTGTAATGCACGAACTAAACGTTTATGATTGCTACCAATTTTCTGAACCAACGACTGATCATATTTAATTAGATGTTTTTGTAATTTTGTAACGGATCAATCGTTAAATCTTTCATCTCGCTCTTTATTAGAATCCAAGTCATAATTTTTAATTAATGCATCAATGTATAAATGAGAACCACCAACTACAATGGGTACTTTATTACGTGCATAAACATCTTGAATTACAATATTAGCCTCTTTTTGAAACCTTTTAATATCTCATTTATCTTTGATTGAAATAAAATTTATTAAATGAAATTTAACTTGTTTTAATTCTGCAGTAGTTGGTTTATTAACTCCAACATTCAATTCTTGATAAACTTGGAAAGCATCAGCATTAATAATTTCACCGTGAAACATTTTTGCAAGAGTAATACCTACTTTAGTTTTGTTGGTAGCGGTTGGGCCAATAATTACAATGATTTTATTTGTTAATGGACTTATCATACTGTTTGATGTGATTTAAAATATGCCTTACGGCTACTGCAGCTTCGCCATGAGCACAAATAATACTACTAGGTTTACCTTCGTAGGTACAAATATTACCAATCGCATAAATATTAGACAAATTAGTTACTTGCGAAATATCAACAGGGATGCGATTGGTTTCAGTAGTTTTTAAACCTTTAAATACTTTTAAACCATCGGTATTAATAGTTTGGCCATATTGTACAATAACAAAATCAAATGGTAATTCAAGTGTTTTTTTAGAGCTGTTGTTTTTGCAAAATAGACAATTATTTTGAATTTTTAAAATTTCGTAGTTTAGTAGAATTTTAACTCTATTATTAGCTAGTCTATTTACATTACTACCATTAGCACGAAACTCATTTCGTCGATGAATGATGGTAATAGATTTTGTTGCTTGGCTTAATTCATTTGCTCAGTCCACTGCTGAATCACCGCCACCCAAGATAATGACATCCTTATTTTTATAAACATTAATTTCTTCTACATTATAATGAACGCGAAAATGGTTACTACCATTAATTTCCAAACGATTAGGGAGAAACATTCCTGGGCCAGTCGCAATTAAAATAGTTTTAGTTTGAATTTTTTGATTATTTGAAAGTTGTATTTCAAAACCATTTGAATGTGGAAGGTATGAAATGATTTTGGTTTTTAAAAAATAATTAACTTTAGTTTTTTTTAATTGACTAATTAAATTAGCCATTAATTGATATGCTTTAATTTTGTTATATCCTGGATAATCTTCTACTATTTTTTGACTATAAACCATTAGTGGTTGACCACCTAAATAATCATTTGACTCTATTAGCAATGGCTTCAAACCTTTAATATGCGCTAAACTAGTAGCAAAAATGCCAGCAGGCCCTCCACCAACAATCAATACATCATATTTATTATTTTTCATGTTTATAAGTATAACCAATAACATTCTTTAAATAATCTGTGAT
>JAIRME010000046.1 GCA_031258945.1 Mycoplasmataceae bacterium
TGCTTTCAAAAAGTAAATATTCAGATGGTACATACATAGAAGTATCAATATCTTGTTTAAAGGAATCAATGGAGGCACTTTGATAATACTTATTATCGATAGTAATAATTCTTAAGGCAATCGTAAAGTTAAGATCAATGTCTGATGGAGTTGGTGCAACGTTGAAACCAACTTGTCATTCACCAACATCTGATAATTGGTTAATGTCAATCATTGAATGAGTCAATGGATTTCTTTCGATATCTGGATCTTTCTCTAATTTTAAATCATTACTGACTTGACCATTTAGTCTCAAAATAATAATCGTGGAATTGTCTTCACCTTTTTTTAATTGTTGTGGGTAACCTTTTTTAAACTCAAAATCAATGCTAGGTACGATTTGTTCTTTTTGATTGTATCAAATGACATAACCGATACCAATACCAGTACCGACTAATGCTACACTACACAAAAGTGCAATTCATGCTCTTACTCTTCGTCGATGTTTCTTTCATTTTAAATATGCTTGATTATCAATCATGGTGATTCCTTTGCTCCATACATTAACAACAAAACAAGCTCTTTGAACAGACGCAAAGAACTTGTTTTTAGGAAAACGATTAAATTAGTGTTTATAGCACTGTTTCATTTAATCCCCCCCCCTACTAAGTTGCATGATGGTATTATACGATGGAGAGGAGGGGGATTGATAAAAAAATGTTAGTTACACTTGAATTTAAAACTTACGAATAATAATCAAACTATAAGAATGATTGACAAATCAAAATATTATGTTAATATTTATGTCCCCTTGTCTTTTGAAGATTGCCGATACACCATAAAGTGTTGTCAAGTGTCGGGTAACTTCTAAGCAAGGTTTAAAGGTATTATTAAAAGGCAACCAAACACATTATGAATCCAGAACTAAGAATAAAATTATTTTCTTATGATCATGATTTACTTGATAAATCAGTTAAGAAAATAATTGAAATCGCCCGAAGCTGTAATTGCGGTATTAAAGGGCCAGTTCCTTTACCAACTAAAAAGGAAATTTTTACTATTTGTCGTTCTGTTCATGTAGACAAACCGTCTCGCGAACAGTTTGAACGTCGTACTCATAAACGTCTAATCATCTTAAGCAAAACCAATGCTCAAACTATCGATGCTCTTAGACGTTTAATCATTCCGACAGGAGTTAGAATCGAATTACATTAATAATGTAATTTGATAAAAGCATATTTTATGAAATATATAATGGGAACAAAAGTGGGAATGGTGCAATTATTTGATACCAAAGGAAAACAATTAGCTACCACCATTATTCATTGTGAACCCAACAAAGTGTTAGAAGTAAAAACAACTACTAAACATGGTAAAGATGGTGTGAAAATTGGTTATCTTACAACTAATGAACAAAAAGTTAATAAAGCTAAACTAGGTATTTTTAAAAAAGTAAATGCACCGATAAAACAATACATTAAAACTTTTAGTGATGTTAAAGGCTACACCGTTGGCGATGAAATCAAAGTAAATACTTTCAGTAAAGGTGAATACGTAGATGTACAAGGTGTTACTAAAGGGCACGGTTTTACTGGTGCAATTAAACGATGAAACTTTAAGATTGGCCCTTTATCTCACGGAGCTGGGTATGTGCACCGTTACCAAGGTTCAGTTGCATTTGGACGTGGTGGTAGTGCTCCACAACGTGTACCAAAAGGCAAAAAAATGGCTGGCCAATACGGTCATGAAACTCGTACTATACAAAATTTAGTCGTCATTGACGTTATGCCTAATCGTGACTTATTACTAGTTTTGGGTGCAATTCCAGGACCTGCCGGTAGTGTCGTTACCATTAAATCATCTGCTAAAAAAATAAACCAGAAAAAAGAATTCGTCATCATCACAAAAGAAATTCAAGAAGAAATATTAAAACAAAACGAAAACCTAGAAAATAAAGAAGCATTACATGCTGCCAATGAAGCAGCTGAAGCAGCCGCTAAAAAAGAAGCAGAAGCAGAAGAAGCCCGTAAAGCTGCTGAAGCTGTTGTGCGTGAAAAAGAAAAAGAAGCGGCTGAAAAGAAAGCAAAAGCCGAAGCTGCTAAAACCGCAAGTACACCAGCTGGAGAAAAAAAATAGAGGTTGCTTATGTCCAAAATTAAATTGATTGATTTAAATGGTAAAACAATTGGGGATATAGAAACACCCAAGGTTTTATTGCTTGATAAACCACATAATCAAGCTCTATTTGAAAGTGTAATTGCTGAAAATGCTAGTCATCGACAGGGTACTCATTCCACTCTTACCAAAGGTGAAGTACGAGGTGGTGGGCGTAAACCATTTGCTCAAAAACATACAGGTAATGCGCGTCAAGGTTCCATTCGCAACCCTCACTATGTTGGTGGTGGAATTGTATTTGGGCCAAAACCAACACGTAATTACAAAGTAAAAGTAAACAATAAAGTTACTAAATTAGCATTAGCTTCTGCTTTTAGTCTTAAACTTAAAAATGATGCTATTTACGTATTAGATGATAAAGCGAATGTTAATAAACCAAGTACTAAATTAATTGTCAATTTATTAAAAAACTTAAAATTAAATAACCGTAAATTATTGTTTATTTTTAATAATGAAAAAGCGGAAACATTAATTAAATCAGCACAAAACATTAAAAGAACGTGTAGTAAAAAAGCTAAGCAAGTATCACCACAAGATGTGATGCACGCACATTTTGTTATTGTGCAACAATCAGCTTTAACTACAATTGCTAAGGTGGTAGCCTAATATGGAATTCACAAGAATTATTTTATATCCTTTACATACAGAAAAAACTTACACATTTGGTGCATTACCACAAAAAAAATATGCTTTTGTAGTTGATACCAAAGCTACTAAAACTGATATTGCCATTGCTTTTGAATCCATTTACGGGATTCACCCTAGTAAGATTGCTACTCAAATTCGTAAACCTGCCAAAGTACGCACTGGTACATTAAAACCAGGTTATTCTAAAAAAACTAAGATAGCTTACATTACTTTGCCGCAAGGAACAGATATTGCAACAAGCAATAAAGAAGCCCCAAAAGAAACTCCCTCTAAAAAAGTTGATGCTTCTCCTGCCAAAAAAGTAGAAAATCTTGCTAAAAAAGAAATTACTAAAAAGGAGGTTAAGTAATTATGGCTGTTAAATATATTAAAGCTCGTAGTAAAGGGAAACGCACTAGTGTTTTAGTGGATTATAGTCAACACTTAACTACTGACCAACCAGAAAAATCTTTGTTAAAACACATTCATAATCAATCAGGTCGTAATAACCGTGGAGTCATTACGATGCGTCACCAAGGTGGTAGACAAAAACGACAATACCGAATCATTGACTTTTTACGCATTAATCCTAAAAAAGCAATAGTGAAAACCATTGAATATGATCCAAATCGTACCGCTTTTATTTCTTTAATCATTTATGAAAACGGAGAAAAGTCTTACATTATTGCTCCTCAAGGTATTAAAGTAGGAGATGAAATTATTTCTGGTGATAAAGTTGATATTAAAGTAGGTAATGCCATGTTAATTAAAAATATTCCTGAGGGTACTTTCATCCACAATATTGAATTATCACCACACAAGGGTGGGCAATTAGCTCGTAGTGCTGGTAGTAGTGCCCAAGTGTTAGGAAAAGATGAAACAGGGGCTTATACTATTGTGAAATTATCAAGTGGTGAAGTTCGTAAAATTTTAAATGATTGTCGAGCTACAATCGGGGCTGTGAGCAACGAAAATCACAATTTAGTCAATTTAGGGAAAGCTGGCCGTAGTCGCCACTTAGGCATTCGCCCAACTGTGCGTGGAAGCGCCATGAACCCTAATGACCACCCCCATGGTGGTGGGGAAGGTCGTCAGCCAGTTGGTTATGACGCCCCACGTACCCCATGAGGTAAACGCCATATGGGTGTAAAAACACGTAAATCAAAGAAAGCGTCTAGTGCATTAATCATTCGACGTCGTAATGCTAAATAAGGAGTAAACATGTCACGCAGTAATAAAAAAGGTGCTTTTGTTGATAGTCATTTGATGAAAAAAGTTACCATGGCTAAAGCCGAAGGAAAACACAAAGCGATTAAAACTTGATCACGTCGTAGTGCCATTTTCCCTGAATTTGTTGGACTGAATTTCAGCGTTTACAACGGTAAAAGTTTTGTAAATGTTTATGTATCAGAAGATATGGTTGGTCACAAATTAGGTGAATTTGTACCAACTCGTGTATTTAAACAACACTCTTCTAATAACAAAGCTGAAGATGCATCTAAGGAAGGTTCAACTGCTGAGGCAGGCAAGTAGGAGTAATTTATGAAAGCTTATGCCATTCAAAGAAATGTTCATATCTCAGCTCGTAAAGCTAATTTAGTTTGTGATTTAATTCGTTATAAAACGATTGCACAAGCACTAATAATTTTGGATAACGCTGATAAAAAGGTCGCACCTATTTTAAAAAAATTATTAAATAGTGCAGTAGCTAATGCTACTAATAATCATCAAATGATTGGGGAAAAACTCTACATTTATGCTGTCACTGCTAATCAAGGTTCCACCATTAAACGTAGTTTACCACGTGCTAAGGGTAGTGCTAATATGATTCGTAAGCGTCATAGTCATTTAGAAGTCGTTTTATCAGATAACCCTAAGCAACGCGAGCAAGATCGTTTGGGAATTAAAACACATAAAGTCAAAGCAAAGGTTGATCCAAAAATTATTTCCGCTAAGAAAAAACCCGCTCTTAAACCAATCCAACAAGAAAAACCAAAAGTTAAATTACACACCACAACAAAAACAGAGGAGACAAAATAATGGGACACAAAGTTAATCCAAACGGTTATCGTTACGGTATCAATCGTAATTGGGAATCACGTTGAATTGCCAAAGATGATAAACAAATGGCACAATGATTGATGCAAGACGAAAAAATTCGTCAATATTTTATCAAAAATTATAAAACTGCTCAAGTGGTAAGAATCGAAATCGAACGTACTCCTAAAAATATTAATCTCTTTGTTTATGTAGGACAGCCCGGTAGTGTGATCGGCAAAGAAGGTACCAACATTCCGGTTATTACTAAGGCGATCAATCTCATTGCTGGTCGTAAAGTGAAAGTAAATGTTAATGTCATTGCTTACGAAAACGTGAGTTGAAGTGCTAGAGTAGTGGCGCGTGAAATTGCTGACGCGATTGAAAACAGAGTATCTTTTCGAAATGCTCAAAAAATGGCAATTAAAAAAGTGATGGCTGCTCATGCAATTGGGATTAAAACACGTGTCTCAGGTCGATTAGGTGGCGTGGAAATGGCACGTGAAGAAGGTTATAGCGAAGGAATTATTCCTTTGACTACTTTACGAGCAGATTTAGATTATGCATTAGAAGAAGCAAATACTACTTATGGTAAAATTGGAGTAAAAGTTTGAATTAATCGTGGTGAAATTTTCGGTAAGGGTTTAAATAACCAAGTGAAACCCCAAAAATTAGAAATGAAAACACGGGGTGAACGAACTAATCGTCGTTCACGCACACCAAATAGTGAAACTATTAATGTTGAAAAGAGCGGTCCTATTACTACTTCTACCACTGTGAAAGTAGGTGAATAATATGATGCAACCAAAAAGAACAAAATATCGTAAACCACACCGTACGCGTTACGAGGGTAAAGCTAAAGGCAATAAATTTGTTGCTTTTGGTGAGTACGGTTTATTAGTTGTATCTGGCAAAGGTCGTAATTGTAACGGTCGTCAAAAAACTGGCAATTGAATTACCGATAAACAATTAGAAGCTGCTCGTGTAGTGTTAGCCAAAACACAAACTAAATATATTAAACAAGGTGCCAAATTATGAATCCGAGTTTTCCCACAATTGTCACGTACTAAAAAGCCGTTAGAAGTACGTATGGGTAGTGGCAAAGGCAACCCTGAAATTCAATGTGCCGTGGTTAAAGCTGGTACCATCATTTTTGAATTAGCTAATATTCCAGCTGAAGAAGCCAAAGACACTTTACGCAAAGCTGGCAATAAATTAAATGTAGTTTGTCGTGTTGTGTCCAAAGCCCAATTACCAAATGAAACTGTGGCAGAACAATTATTAAAGAAAACATTTAAAGAACCTAATGTTATTGAAAGGAGATAAAAATGAATAAAGAATTAAGAGCTAAAACCAATGAAGAACTTTGTTCTTTGATCATGCGATTGAAACTACAATTGTTAGAATCTCGTTTTCGTATGGCTAGTGGTGAATTAGAAAAAACTAATACTTTACCAGAAATTCGCAAAACGATTGCACGCTCATTAACCATTTTAAACGAGCGTGGAATGAAACTTTCGATTGGTACACACGGTATCACTATGCGTAACATTAAAACAAACGAAGTAAAATCTATCACTAATGTAGTGCAAGAGGCGTTAAAAGCTGTTGCACCAAAAGATGATAAAACGACTAAGACTGAAACCGTGAAAGAAGCTATTAACGATGCTACTTTAATGACTGCTAAAGCAGCAAAAGATGATGCACCTAAAACTGCTACACCAACCCCAGTCACAGTAAAAAAAGAATTAAAAGCAAAAATGGATAAAAAAGCAGAAAAACAAATGATTCGCAAAACCGTAGGAGGTGGTGCATAATGGAAAAACGAAATGCCAAAAAAGTCTTTACTGGAATGGTTGTGTCTACGAAGATGGCCAAAACAGTAACAGTGGAAGTTGAACGTAAAAATCTGCACCCACGTTATAAAAAATTAGTTATTACGCACAAGAAATATCATGCTCACGATGAAGCAGGTATTGCTAAATTGGGTGATCGTGTTCGTATTGTAGAAACTCGTCCCATTAGTAAAACAAAATTTTATCGTGTCCAAGCGGTATTAGTAAAGGCAAAATAGGAGAATACTTATGATTCAATTTATGTCTAGATTAAATGTTGCAGATAATACTGGTGCCCGTAAAGTAGGAGTAATCAAAGTTTTAGGCCATACCCGCCAACGCTATGCGAATGTTGGCGATGTTGTAAAAGTGTCAGTCAAAGATTGTTTACCCGAAGGCGGTGTAAAAAAAGGTCAAATGTTTTTGGCAGTAATTGTGCGTACAAAAAAAGGAATTAAGCGCGAAAATGGCAATCGTGTTACCTTTGATGACAATGCTTGCATTTTGATCAAAGAAGACAACACGCCACGAGGGACACGTATTTTTGGACCAGTAGCACGTGAATTGCGAGATAAAGGTTTTATGAAAATTGTTTCATTAGCCCCAGAGGTAGTCTAGGAGAATTACATATGCAAAGAATTAAAAAAGGCGATAAAGTACGAGTAATTTCGGGCAAACATGTAACTAAAGAAGGGACTGTTCTATTAGTGAATAACAAAAAAGGAATCGCTATTATTGAAGGTTTGAATAAAGTAAAAATACATCGTAAACCTAATGCTAAACAAGAAAAGGGTGGAATTCAAGAAAAGGAAGCGGGCATTCCTTTATGTAAATTAGCTTTGTTAGCACCCAAATCACCCCAAGGTATTTCGAAGATTAAATATGTTATCAACAAGGATGGTAAAAAAGTGCGTGTAGCTAAAAAAACTAATAATCCCATTACAGGTAAATAGGAATAGATATGAGTTTAAATTTAAAAACAAAATACGAAAAAAAAATTAAGGATGCTTTGATGACTGAATTTAGTTACAAATCTGTTATGGAAGTACCTAAATTAGAAAAAATTGTCATTAATGCGGGGGTTGGTGATGGTGCGGCTGATGCTAAATTTATTGAAGCAATGTCCAATGAGATTCAAGTAATTACTGGTCAAAAACCCATCTTAACTAAATCAAAAAAAGCCATTGCTACATTTAAATTACGTGAAAATCAAGCCATTGGTGTGAAAGTTACACTACGAGGTGAACGTATGTGAAATTTTGTAGAAAACTTGGTTAATGTCGCTTTACCACGTGTCCGTGACTTTAAAGGGGTAAGTAATAATTCTTTTGATGGACGTGGTAATTACACTATCGGTATTAAAGAGCAAATCATTTTTACCGAAATTAATTATGATGATATTAAAAGAGTAAGAGGGTTTGATGTAACTTTTGTAACTTCCACTAAAAAAAATGAAGTAGCAAAAGCGATGTTAAAAGCAATCGGTTTACCATTTGCTAAACAAAGATAGGAGAAAATATGGCTAAAAAATCATTAATCGCAAAACAAAAAAAACATAAAAAATATAAGGTACGTGAGTATCACCGTTGTGTTCGTTGTGGTAGACCACATGCAGTCATTGGTAAGTTTGGTTTATGTCGTATTTGTCTACGAGAATTAGCTTACAAAGGTGCAATTCCAGGTTTAAAGAAAGCTTCTTGATAGAAGAGAAAGGATAAATTATGTATATTGATCCAATTGCTGATCTAATTATCAGAATAAAAAATGCGAATAAGGCACGACATCCACATTGTGCAATTTATGCCTCAAATATGACTACTGCTATTTTAAATGTGTTAAAAAACGAAGGATACATTACCAATTTTGAAACAAAAAAAAGCCAAAAAACAACCGTCCATAAAACTATCATCACATTAAAGTATAAAGATCAAGTACCAGCCATTAGTGGAATTAAGCAAATTTCTAAACCTGGTTTAAGAGTTTATCAAGAGTCCAAGAAATTACCACGTGTATTAAGTGGTCTTGGAATTGCGATTGTATCTACTAGTCAAGGTGTTGTGACTGATAAATTTGCTCGTAACAATAATTTAGGCGGCGAAATAATCGCTTATGTTTGATAGGAGAAAATATGTCAAGAAAAGGTAACAAATTATTAAATATTCCCCACGGTGTTAATGTTGTAATTAACCCTGGATTAGTTCAAATCAAAAGTACCACTGGTAGTTTAGATGTACTATATCCTAGCAAAATGATTAAAGTTGAAAATATTGATAATAAAATTAAAGTTAGCCGTTTAAATGAAGAAAAACAAACTCGTATGTTCCATGGCACTATTAATTCTAACATCAACAATGCCATAATTGGTTTAAGTAAAGGCTATGTAAAAAAACTAAAAATTGTCGGAGTTGGCTACAAAGCCAATGTAAGTGGTAACAAATTAAATTTAGCTATTGGTTTTAGTCATCCAGTGGTATTTGACATACCACCAGGCATTAAAGTAATATGTCCAACACCTACGGAAATTATCATAGAAGGTTATGATAAAATCATTGTCGGAGAATTTGCTGCTAATGTACGTGCCACACGTAAACCTGAACCTTATAATGGCAAAGGCATTATGTATAGTGATGAAGTCATTATTCGTAAAGTTGGTAAAACTGCCGAAGGTGCTGGCACTACTGCTGGTGGAGCTAAAAAATAGGAGATCCCATGAAACAAATTAATATTAATCGTCAAGCTAAAAGAAAATTACGTCATAAGCGTATCACTAATCGTTTACATAAATTTGATAACCAAAAACCCAGGCTAGTAATTTCTAAGAGCAACAATCATTTGATTGCACAAATCGTGGATGATCATGCTGGTAAGACATTAGTGGCTAGTTCTACTAAGCAATTAAAACAAGTGGCAACAGTAGCTACGGCTAAATTAGTAGGTGAAGATATTGCCAAAAAAGCTTTAGCTAAAAAAATTCAAACTGTTGTATTTGATCGTGGTGGTAATTTGTATCACGGCCAAATTAAAGCCTTAGCCGATGCAGCCCGACACAGTGGGTTAAAATTCTAATTATTTTAAAGAAGGAAACAATATGCTAGATAACGAAAAGAAAATAATTCCAACAACGACCGAAATTAAAACAACGGCGACAGAATCGACTAAACCAATAGATACGAAAGAAACAAATAAGAAAAAAACAACCGACAAAAAGGGAACTAATTTTAATTTCAAACGTCAAACTCGTGCACGCGTTAACCAAATGGGTTTTGAAGAAAAAGTGGTAGGCATTAAGCGTATATCTAAAACGACTAAGGGTGGACGTCACATGCGATTTAGTGCTTTAGTGGTAATCGGTGATAAAAATGGTAAAGTAGGTTATGGTGTAGGGAAATCAACCGAAGTACCTAATGCTATCAAAAAAGCCATCAAAAATGCTCGTAAAAATATTGTGGAAATTATCATGAATAAACGTTTCACCCTATATCATGAAATTATGGGGCACCACGGAGCTTCGCGTGTGCTGTTGAAACCGGCACCAGAAGGTACTGGTATTATCGCTGGCGGAGCCATTCGTGCTGTCATTGAATTAGTTGGTTTTAAAGATATCTATACAAAAAACAAGGGTAGTAATACTGCCTTAAATATGGTGCAAGCTACCATTAATGGTTTAATCAATCAACGTCATCCTTCCATCATCGCCAAATTACGTGACAAAGATATAAAAGAATTGTAGGGAGTAAATAATGCAATTAAATAATTTAAAATATACAAAGGGATCACGTGGACATAAACGTAAAATTTATGGTCGTGGTTTCGGTAGTGGTATTGGTAAAACCGGTGGTAAGGGAACTAAAGGACAAAAACAACGTAAGTCTGGTCATGTCCGTTTAGGTTTTGAAGGTGGTCAAACTCCCATTTATCGTAAAGTACCAAAGGTAGGTTTTAATAACTATAATTTCCAGAAAGAATATAATGTGGTTACAATTAAACAATTAGATGGTTTAAAAGTAGAAAAAATTGATCAAAAAGTGTTAATTGCTCGTCACATTATTAAGAATAATAAATTACCAATTAAAGTTATTGGTAACGATAAACTAACTAAAGCGTTAGAAGTACATGCACATATTTTTACTAAAGGTGCTCAAAAAGCAATTATTGATGCGAAAGGAAAAATTAGTATTATTAAATAAGCATGCCCGCTACTACAAAAACATATAAATCGGCTAAAACAATCCTCAAGGAAATTTTTACCAACAAAACAGTAATTAGCGCTTTAGCGATTACTTTATTTTTGGTACTAGCTTTTCGGATTGGTAGTACACTTACCATTCCTGGGATAAAATTACCAGCTAATGCTTTTAATCCCAACGACTCTTTTGCAGGAATGTTAGACCTATTAGCTGGTGGTGGATTAAGTCGTATGTCGGTTTTTGCCGTTGGAGTAGGACCGTATATTACTGCACAAATTATCGTGCAATTATTATCAAGTGATTTAATCCCACCCATGTCTAGAATGGTTAAAGGTGGTGAACGTGGTCGCCGTAAATTAGAAATTATTACTAGAATTATTACTTTACCCTTTTGTATCGCTCAAGGATATGCCGTAATTGCTTTATTATTAAATAGTCAAAGTGGTGGTAGTATTACTATTTATGGACAAAGCTCCATTAGCGATTTAACAGCAGGACAAATTATGACTTTGCTATTAATTATGGTAGCTGGTACTTATATATCCATTTTTCTCGGAGACATTATCACTAAGCGTGGTGTTGGTAACGGAGTTACCTTATTAATTTTGGCTGGTATTGTATCATCCATTATCCCTAATTTCCGCGAGGCTTTTAGAACAATTGCTAGTAAAATGGATTCTGATAGTTCTAATTACACAATTAACCTTGTAATGGCAACAGGGCTGTATGTTTTATTTTTCGTTTTAATTTTAATTGCTACTGTTTTTATCAATGGTTCGACACGTAAAATACCAATTCAACAAACTGGCCAAGGATTGACCACTGATATTAATAATTTACCATTTTTACCGATTAAACTAAACGCTGCTGGTGTCATTCCCGTTATTTTTGCTTCATCAGTCATGACTATTCCGGGTACGATTGCTCAATTTTTACCACAGGGAGAAACCAAATGATTTATCGCTGGCGATGGAACAGGTACTAATGGTTATTTAACACTTAATACGGCCAGCGGTTTAGTGTTATATTTTATTTTTATTGTCTTGTTTTCCTTCTTTTACTCTTACATCCAAATTAATCCCCAACAACTCTCTGAAAATTTTGAAAAGAGCGGTAAATTCATTCCAGGAATAAAAACTGGTGAGGATACTGAACGGCACATTGCTAAAGTATTGAGTCGTGTCAATTGGATTGGTGGGCCATTTTTGGCACTGATTGCCATCTTACCATACATTGTAGCTGAAATCACTTCCATCCCAAGCGGGTTAGCCTTAGGTGGTACAGGATTAATTATTATTGTCACTGCCACGATGGAATTATGAAATTCTATTAAGAGTGCTTCAACAACTAGCGGTTACAATGTTACAAGAAGTCGCATTGAATCTAAACATATTGATGAAATGGCTGATGTAGAAACTAAGGTAGAACAATTATGATAAAACATAACTATCACATTGTTTTGCTTGGTGCTCCTGGTAGTGGTAAGGGCACTTTAGCCAAACATTTAGTAACAAAATACGGTTTTCGACATTTGTCTACTGGTGATATGTTTCGTAAAGTAATTGCTGAAAACACACCGCTTGGTAAACAACTCAAAGATATTGTCGCAAACGGTGCTTTAGTGGATGATAACATTACTAATGCTGTCATGAAAGAGCAGTTATTAAATTTAGTCGATCATAATATTAATTTTATTTTGGATGGTTATCCGCGTACAACTACACAAGCAGAATTTTTAGATAAAATTGCTAAGCCTAATTTAATCTTGTTAATTGATGTAGAAAAAGAACTAGCAATTAAACGTATTATAGGACGCCGCCTTTGCCCTAAATGTGGTGCAATTTATAATGTTTATTTTAAAAAACCTAAAGTGTCTAGTGTATGTGATTATGATGGAGAATTTTTAATTCAACGTAAGGATGATAACCGTGACACAGTTAGTAATCGATTTGATTTATACCAAGAAGTCACTAGTGAATTAGTAGAATATTACCATGGTACAGGTAATCTTTATCGGATTGATGCTAATAATGGAATTGAAACCATTCTACCTGAAGTTATCAAATTAATTGAGCAATAGATGATCTATATTAAATCCACCGAAGAAATTCATTTAATAAAAAGCGCTGCTAAAATTTGAAAAAAAGCAAGGGATATGTTAATTAATAATACTAAAGTTGGTGTTAATTTAAATGCATTAGATCAACAAGTAGCTGATTTAGTAGATTCATTGGGAGCAAGTTGCAGTTTTTACCAATACAATGGTTTTCCTAAACATCTTTGCATTAGTGTTAACGACGAATTAATCCATGGGATTCCAAGAAACTACTTCATTAAACCGAATGATTTAATTACTTTTGACTTAGGCATCACTTATCAAAATCATATTTGTGACGCTGCTTTCACCATTCATGTTTCTCCTACTAGTGATGTACCGTTTAAAATTAATCTTGCAACTAAAACGGCTTTAATGGAAGCGATTAAAGTAATTAAACCAGGAAATCATGTTGGTGATATTAGTCATACAATTATGAGCATAGCCCAAATGCATGGGTTTACCGTCATCAAAGATTATGGTGGTCATGGTTGTGGCAATTACCTACACGAAGACCCAATGATTTTGAATTATGGTAAACCGCATACTGGCCCACTAATTACAAAGGGAATGACTTTATGTATTGAACCGATGTTAATGACTGATAATGATGAATATTTTATCGACCCAATTGATCACTGAACTGTTAAAAGCAAAAATCATAAATTAACTTGTCAATGGGAGCATATGGTATTAGTCACTGAACATGGATGTGAAATACTAACGGGAGAATTATAATGATGCTTAATTCTCAATTTACCAAGAAGATACCATTAAAATATCATAATTATTTTAATGGTATCTGAAAAGATTTTTATTTAGTTGGTACTAAAGAATGCATAAAAAAGCGGATGTTGTATAAAATGCCTAATAGTGAGCATTTTGGGTAACAACAAATTATCAATTCTCACTTAAACATAGGATTAAAAAATAATAAATTTAAAATCATTGAACAAACAAAAGGAACATAAACATGGCAAACGACACAATTAAAATGAATGGCATCGTAAAAGAAGTATTCCCTAACAGCACATACAAAGTAGAACTAGAAAACAAGGTTGTAATTAATGCTGTAGTTAGCGGCAAAATGCGTCAACATCATATTCAAATTTTAAGAGGTGATACAGTTACAGTAGAATTAAGCCCTTACGACTTAACTAAGGGGCGTATTACATACCGCAATTAATGGTTTATTCACCTTCGTAGTTAGTTACTACTCATTGAATATCTTCATCCTGTTCACATGATTCAATAAAACGCTCTAACCTAGCTTTATTATCAGAATCCAATGAAGTTATGATATTTTGAGGGATTAATTTAATTTCTGCATCAAAGATACCAATATTGTTTTGTTTCAAGACATCTTTAACTTGATAAAAATCAACTGGTAATGTCTTAATTTCTATCGCGTCCGCTTGTTCTATTACATCTACGATATTGTATGCCAATGTTAACTCAATGATTTTATCTGTGCTAATGGTAGCATCTTTGTACACAACAATGTAACCAACATTATCAAAAAATACTTTGACACTATTAGGTTTAGCAATTTGTGCATGTAATTTTGTTAGATAACCATTTAGATTACTGATTGTACGATTAATATTATCAGTTAATGCGCTAATCACCAATTGCAAACCGTTTGGACCATAACATTCAAATTCTTTTACTGCCATTTCTATGTTATCTTTATTAGAACCGTTAATATTACGATCAATAGATTCACGCGATAAATTATTTTGTAAAGCTTTATCAACAGCTGCTTTTAAACGTGCATTGGCTTCAATGTTTGACCCACCAACTTTAACAGCCGCTTTTATTTCACGTGCTAATTTTTGTCATAGTTTAGCTTGAGATTGTTGTTTTTTATTAGTTTGACTAGCGACTAAATGTTTGCGAGGCATAAGATAAATTATTACATTTAGTATAACAAATTATGTCATTCATACTTTTCTGAAAAAAATATAGTCAATGATATCGTTTGAAAGTTAATTAATTGTTTATTTTTATAATCCAAAAGAAAATATTTATATGAAATTTTTCCACTACCCCCCCCCCTTCCTCTCTCTATTCCATTGTATAATATATACATGCGATTAAAAATAGGGGGGGGGATTAAATGAGATAGTGTTTTGAACACTAATTTAATCTCTTTTTCTTCTCGTACAAGATTTTTACACTATCTAAAAATCTTGTATTTTGTTATTAGCCGCAGCAAGTTAAGGATAAGAAAGATATGAATAAAGTCATAAAAACAAATGAATATATAAAATGAAAAAAAGTAAGGAAACATAGAATAATCTCAAGTCTTATTTGTGGAGGTATTTTAACAATGGCAATCGGAAGTGGGATTACTGCTGGAATCTTTTTTACAAACAAATCTAACCCGAATCCAACACCTCCAGAAGAAAAACTTGAATTTAATACGAAAGATGAGTATGTCAGTTATCTCAAAGAGCATGCGGTAAATGCAAAAGAAGATTATGTGTTTGAAGATGAATATAATGAAGCAAATTATGAATTTATTAAACAAAACCTTAATTTTCAACTTATTCTTAATTCGTTAATTTTTTTTGGATATTGTACTATATTGATGCTCAACCAAGAAGCGCATAGTGAAATTGATACAAATTCTGTTGATAATGCATCTATAGCAATGTATTTTCCAAACCTAGAAATAACAATCAATGGTTTTGTATTTTATACTTCACAATTATCTATTTATAGTTTTGATGGTGAACAACAATCTACCTTTTTTACTAGTCGAGGAATGGGTATTGGTAAGATGGTAAGCGGTATAGGGAGGGAAGCGGAGATAAAAAGTATTGATATTAATACAACACGTTCAGGAGGTTTTGAGATAGTCGTATCAGACTATGATTGAACAAATGTTGAGTTTGTACCATTAAATAATTAAAAATAAACTGCAAAAACGTGATATTAAATGAAAATGTCTTTACCGTTGATAATACTTTTGAATATGCATATTTATCCGAACTAAAAATTTTAAATTTAATAGGTACAACATTTACTATAAAAACACAGAACTTGGAGTAAATTTTTGCATTGCTTTTAATACTTTTGCTTATATCAACCTATCTGGATTAAGTAGTTTGGATTTGTCAGAAACGGTGTTTGTAGCTAACAATAATGTCCCCAATAAATTAATTACTTCTTCTACCTTTACTGACAACAATTTTTTAGGATTAAATAATTTATATCTTTCAAATTCATATGAGTTCGATGATTGGTATTGGCAAGATATATTTACAAGCAATTCTTATCAAATTACTATCATGGTTATGGTGCGAAACCTAGTGGTTTGGTAATTGATTTACAGTAGCTACATATGATTATCAACTTAATAATAAAATGTACATGGGAAACATCAGAATCAATATGTAACACACAATTTGATTTAATAAATATAAATATTATTTGCTAAAAATATCAGTTTGTTTGTGTAATTGATATTTTTCAAAACCAGTAAAATGATATTGATTTATTAGAAATTTAAACTTTTCATGATTAATAGGTTTTTTGACGAAGTCATCAATTCTATAATTTGATAAAACATTCATTTGAATAGTAGAAAGTTGTTTACACATTATAGCAACTGCTTTGGACTCATTAAATTTGATTTGCTGAGAAACGTTTAGTTTATCAATGGATTGATAAATACCTTCTAATGAACCATATTTTTTAATTAATTCTACAGCCGTTTTAGGTCCAACACCTTTTACGCCTAATAAATTATCACTACTATCACCTGAGATACCTTTAAAATCACAAACCTGAGATGGTAGTAAACCAAAAAAGAATTCAGAAAAATTATTAATATTAATTTTATGAATATCACTAATACCTGTTTTAAATAAATTTACAATTGTACGGTCGTTTACCAATTGTAATAAATCTTTATCAGAGGAGTATATTTCAACATCAACATCATGATCATTCATTAGTTTAGCAAAACTGCCAATAATATCGTCTGCTTCAATACCTGGTAATGAAAGTGTACTAATGCCCATAATATGCATTGCCTCTTTAATTAAAGTTAATTGTAAAAAAAGATCAGTCGGCATTGGTTTACGACCAGCTTTATAATGTTCAAAAACTTCATGACGCAGTGTTTTCTTTTCGTGGTCTAACGCCATTAAAACATAATCATATTGTGTTTGACTAATCAATTTTAAAACAATTTGCATTACCAATTTAAGTGCATTGACTGGTGGTAAATTATGCTGTTTGTAATAGGCTAATTGATTACCAGTTGCGTAAAATGCTCGATAAATTAAAGAATTGCCATCAATCACTAATGCTTTTTTAGACATGTTTGTATTCCTTAAAAGATAATGCCTGAAAACCACGTTCATTGGCTCTAACGGTTACAACATAATGCTGATTGTTTGACAAAATTCCCTTCACTTTTTCGTATACTCCAGGAAAAACTGCTACATCAATAATTTTAGTATCGTCTTCAATTTTAGCAAAAGCCATTGCTTGCCCTGTTTTAGTCTTGATTTCACGATAACTTACTAGGGTAACTAAACTATGAATAACATCATGCGTATTCATTGCTTTGATCAAATCCATAATCTGATAATCACCTTGATATTTTTGTTTAATTGCTATCATAGGATGTTCAACAAAGGAAATGCCTAATAGGTTAAATTGTTCATCATCTAATTGCTTTTGAATAGCAGTTGTCTCCTCTACTTCTTTTAAAATAGGTTTTATGATAAATTCACCAGTTGTGGTAATGGTTGTAGCTTTTTGATAAATTTCTGATAAATTTTTTAACAAAAAATAACGACTTTCATTTTTTAATAACTCGTCAAAAGCACCAACTTTAACCAAAGTTTCAGTAGCTTTTAAACCGATGTTGCTATTACATAGTTTACCAATGGCTTGGATATAATTGGTGAATTTTTGATTTGGAACACTACTACGAGCCTCAAGAATTTTATTGATGGTTTCGTTTCCAATTCCCTTAATTGAATTAAAACCAAAAACAATTGTTTTATTTTGAATAGTGAAGTCATATTGTGAATAATTAATCGAAGGTGGCACAATGTTAATGCTTAGATTACGTGCATCTTGGATATAAAGCGAAATTTTATCCACACTATTAGCACTACTTGATAATAGGACGGTAAAATACTCTAATGGATAATGCGTTTTAAGATAAGCCATTCAATAACTTACATAGGAATAAGCCAATGAATGAGAATGGTTAAAACCATAATTAGCAAATTCATAAATAAAGTCAAAAATCTTATTTATCTCTATTTCACTATATTTATTTTTTTGAGCTCCCACAATAAATTGTTTACGTAATTGATTCAATTTATTGGCGTCCTTTTTGGAAATAGCACGACGAAATAAATCAGCTTCTGCTAATGTAAATCCGGCTACTCGTTGAACAATTTCAATTACCTGCTCTTGATAAATAATGATATTGTATGTAGAAGACAAAACTTCTTTAAAATCATCATTTAAATATTGAATATTATTAGGTTGAGCTTTATTTTTAAGATAGTCAGGAATATTTTTTTGTGGTCCTGGTCGAAATAAAGCTGAAGTAATTGAAATATCTTCAATACTAGTTGGTTTAATTTTCATAATTAAATTACGCATTCCTAGGGATTCTAATTGAAAAATACCGATTGTGTTGCCATTGCTCAATTGATCAAAAACTTTTTTATCGTGTAAGTTAATTTTGCTTAAATCAACATTTTTGGATTGTTCTTTTTTAATGAGTTTGATGGTTTCGTTAATAGTAGTTAGATTAACTAAACCTAAAATGTCCATTTTAATGAGTCCTAGTGGTTCCAAGTATTCCATAGAATATTGGGTGGCATTAATTCCATCAGTACTACTTTGAATCGGAATAACATCATCCAATCTAGTGTTGGTAATTATTACTCCTGCTGCATGTAAACCAATTTGACGGGGGAAATTGGCAATTTTTTGTGCAATATCAAAAAGATCGGCATATTTATTAGCAAATGATGCTAAAGCTTTACTAGTTTTAATTGCATTGCTTAAATCTAAATCATATTGCACACTAATCAGTTTACTAATGTTATTAATGATCGGTAACTCAATTCCTAAAATTCGCCCAGCATCACGGATTGCCATTTTAGCTTTCATTCTCTGAAAAGTGACAATATGTGCAACGTGGTTATTCCCATAACGATCAAAAAGGTATTCAACAATTTCATTGCGACGATTATCCATAAAATCAATATCTATATCAGGTAAAGTTTGTCTAGATGGATTAAGAAAACGTTCAAAAATTAAATCATGTTCAATCGGATCAATTTCTGTAATACCCAATACATATGCTACTAATGAACCTGCCGCGCTTCCTCGCCCAGGCCCAACTAAAATTCCACTACGCTTAGCAAAATTAACATAATCTTGCACCACTAAAAAATAATCATCAAAATGCATTTGGTCAATAATGGTTAACTCTTTCTTTAAGCGTTCAATGTATTTAATTGGTGCATTTGTTGAACCTAATCGCTGTTTTAATCCATCTCGGCATTTACTTTGTAACAAAAGATAACTGGGGGTGGAACGATCATAATTGACAAAATTTATTTCGTGATTTAATTCTAATTCTCATCCACACGACATAATTACATTCTCAAGATTTTTTATTGCTTGTGCGGTAAATTTAAGTTTAGCCTCTTGTTCATTCAACATGTATTTATCATCATAATCATGTTGGTTGTCAAAAGTAGAAAGAAGTTGATCGTTACTGATTGCCATTAGCGCTTTAAGATACTTTACATCCCCTTTATTTTCAAAAAAACATTCTTGGATGGCAATTGGTGCATTAGCCTTCGAACTTGAGCTATAAACGTCTTTATGATGTTTGAGTCATTCGCTCTTATCTACGTCACTTACTATGACATATGTGTCTTCAAGAAATTTACTAATGTCATAATGCACACCAGTCATTACGCATGAGGAAATTTTAACTAAATTATGATAACCTTTGCTATTTTTAGCAATTAAGATGGCTTTCTCATTTTGGTAAATAATTTGTAAACCAATGATTGGAATTAATCCATTAGCTGTAGCTTTTTGATAAAATTCCATTGCACCATACATATTGTTGATATCTACTAATGCCACATATTTTTGTTCATGCATGTGAGCATGATTAATAATGTCATCAATGCTAATTGATGACATTAATAAAGAATAATGTGAATGAACAGCAAGATTGATAAACATGAAGTTTATTTCTTTTTCAATTCTTTCATACGTGCTTTAAGTTTGGCAATTTTAATCGGATCAGTCACTTCAAAACGGAGCATATACTCTAATTCGCTGTAAGTTTTATTGATAATTTCATCTTCAAAATTAGTTTTCAAATTAATTTGACTAAGATTAACACGGGCAGTCTTTGGTACATCGATTCTTTCAAATTTATCTGGATCAATTGCTGCAATCTTAATTGTTTTAGTTTTAGCCATTATCTACCTCATTCATTTCCTTGTTTTTATTATAAGTAATTATTATTTTTGGTTACGTTCAAATATATGCTTTAAATAAATAATAATATCTTGACGCATTTTTTTAGCTTGCGATAAATTTTTCAAAGTAAATCCAGCAGCTAATTTATGTCCACCACCATTGTATTTTTCAGCAATTTGATTAATCGGTAAATTACGACTGCGTAATGAACCCCTTCATGATTTAATCGTGTCATCATAATAAACAGTCATTCAAATTTCTAAACCCTTAATATTATTAAGTACATGCACCATTGACATACGTAATTCAATATGATATTTTTCAAAGGAATTTTTTGGTAAAATGGCATATGCAAACTTTAAATCCTTCATAAATTTCACTTGGTGCATCACATACGAGTCAAATTTAGCTTCTTTTAGCGTTTTAAGATAAATGGCATCATTAATACGCTGACGATCAAAATTTGTAGTTAATAATTTAGAAACTAGTTGAAAAGTGGAAGACCTAGTATTCAAATACAAAAAACGATTAGTATCTGTTACAATTCCAGCATATAAAAAACTCGCCGTCGGCGCCAAGATGTATTTCGGATCTCAAAAATAAAGTAATTCACCAATCATTTCGCAGGTAGCTGGATAATTTTGATCAATCCATTCAATTTGCGCGATTGATTCAACTTGAGGGTGGTGATCAATACGGATTAACTCTTTGCAATATTTATGACGAGCAGTTCAAATACGTTGTTCATTAGCAGTGTCTAAAATAATCCCTAAAGACTCGCTGATAAAATCATTGGGTACATGTTGCTTGTCAAACAAAAAAAAGTCTTTGGCAAAAGCTTCGTCTAATACATCTAAACCTACAATTGCAACTTCCTTTTCAGGTGCAATATCTCGGATATAGCGTTTGAGTGCATAACAAGCACCCAATGCATCAAAATCTGGCACTTCGTGAAAGAACAATGATATTTTTTGATAAGCATTAATTTTATTAATAATGGCAGTTTTTAAAAAATCCATAGAACAATTATATGCTATTCAATCACGATATGTTTTTGGAATAAATTTTCTAATAGTTTCTCTATTAAAGTTAATTCATTTTCTAACATTTGTGCTTTATGAATCGTCGGTTTGGTCACAGGATTAGCAGGCACAAATAAACTGCAAGTATCAGCATATGGCAATATAGATGTATCGTAAGTTCCAATTTCTTTGGCTAATTTAATGATTTCACTTTTATCCATAGTTAATAATGGTCTTAACACTAAGAAATCATCCACTACACTTTGGATAGTTTGCATGCTTTGAATAGTTTGACTCGCTACTTGTCCAAGCGATTCACCTGTTGCAATAGCCTGATATTTACCATTAATCGCTAATTGCTTAGCAATTTTAAAAAAGAAGCGTCGCATAATTGTAATTTGATAACTATGATCATGAATATGGCTAATTTCATGTTGAATGGATGTAAAATTAACAATATAAAGTTTAGCCTTATACAATTGGTTATCTAGTGTCAATGTTTGACGTAATTTTCTTACTTTTTCTATTGCTTGTTCATTGGTATGGGGTGGTGAAATAAAAGTTAAGAAATCCACTTTTAATCCTTTTTTGAGTAAAAGATAACTAGCAACTGGAGAATCAATTCCACCAGAAATAAGCATTAATACTCTACCATTAATGCCCAATGGAAATCCGCCCATTCCCTTTATTTTGTCAAAATAAAAAATAGCATAGTTTTGGCGAATTTCGATCATTACATTCAATTGAGGTTTATGCACATCTACTGAATAAGATTTAAATTGTTGTAAAATCACTCCGCCCATTTTCATTGATAATTCCATTGAATTCAACGGATAAGATTTATCAGCTCTTTTGGTGATAACTTTGAAAGTAGTTTTAACAATTTTTCTTTTTATTAAAGCTTTAATAATGTTATTAGAAAGTTTAGTAAAATTTTTCGACGATTCAGAAGCATTGATAATCAAATCGATACCTGGAACACGTTTAAGTATTTTTATTACATTTGCATTTTCTTTCGCAGTTACACCCTTAATAATCAAAGCATCAAACTGTTTAATTAAAATAATTTTATTGTATGAGTTTAACAATCTTTTAACGTTATCAAAAAGACAGTTAATGAAATCAATTTTATTTTTACCTTTTAAGGTAAGTTCACCATATTTAATGTAAATGATTGATTTCATTACTTACCTATGAATTCTAATTCTGATTTTAACCAATCGTGGTCAGTTTGAGTCATGACTGGGGATATTCCTTGTTCTATATGGTTATGATATCACTGTGTTGCATATTCAATATACGGTTGCATTTGTTCACGTTGCATTTCACATTTTACAATTTGAATATCGTGGTTATCAGCTTTAAAATGTTCAGGATTAACATAATCTTCAGGGTTTAAGAAAGCAATACCAAATATGCCATATGTGGCATTACGTAGGTATAGATACAAACCCAATTGCATACAATATTCATCTGGTACTGTAATTTTATTATTAGTAAATCAACTATTTTTTTTAGCGTTTTTTTCTTTAATCACAGGTAATCCTTCGTGATCTTTAACCATCTTCAATTCGTTCCGTTCTCTTTTGTACACAAAAGAATCAACAGAAGATGTTTTGATTTCCAACATCGGCATACCAGTAGAATAATCAATATTTTTTAGTTTATTCATTGGTTCTCCATCCGGGATGCCACCAAATATTTTGTTTTCTTTAAACACATCTCAATTAATTAACTTTGGTTCATGAATTTTAAATTGAATATTTAATTTTTGAGAAACGTAGTCACGAACTTTTGGTTCAATAACATTACCAGTTTTAGCTAAAGTTGGATCAATCACATCTTTAAAAAGATTAACCATTGACATCCAAACTTTAAAAGGTGACGTATATTTATTCAAACCAATAATTGCAGCAAATCTAGTGCCGGTAATTTTTTTAAAACGCCATCTCTCATTTTTAAGATAGGTAGGGTGTAATATGACTCGATTGTCTTCAATTTTAAAATTATGTAAGTTTTGAAAATTAATTGGCATTCTGTAATTATAAATATTAAATGTAGTAAAATTATCCAACTTATGATGGGTGCTATCGTTGGTTTAGACTTAGTAACTATTTTTACTGTAATTTTATTTTTGTTAATTGCACCATATATAAAAAAAGTTACTAACTCTTATATTTTTTGATTTATCCTAGGTTTAACTTCATTGATTTATCTTCTTATATTTCGTTTATATGATCAGTTCAAAGATTATTGGTCAGCTTCAAGACCAATTAACGATGATATTATTGTTTCTAGAGGATTACTATTAGATATTTGTCCTTTTTGTGCTTTTGTTATTTCTATTGCAGTAATCATAGATCCAACACGTAAAATTGCTAAAATTATTGCTCCGTTTGCATTATTTGGTGGATTAATTACTATTTTAGGCGGAATTGGTGATGAAATGAACAATATTTGAAACCCAGAAACAAATTCATGGGTTGAATCAATTTGACATTATATTTTCATTGGCGACAGTATTAATCCGATGTACTTTATGATGCATTACATCAATGTGTTTATCGGCATATTAGTTTTAGTAAGTGTACCAAAAATGCGATGAGCTGATTGAATTTATTGTAATTTATTCGCTGGATTTTATTACTCTTATGTAGCTATTTGCATGATCTCATTCCATTTACAACAAAATGTAAGTGGTTTAAGTTTATACGATTGATCGGAAGGTGAATATGCCTCTGTGGCACAAATTTTTCATACCACTCCTGTTGGTGCTGCAGCCATTGGCTTTTCGTTGAGTTATCTTGTTATTAGTGGATTTATCTTTAGTCAAAATCGTTTACAACTATTAAAACGATACCGTTGATATGATATGTGAAACAAAAAACAATGATGGGTAGAATGATATCAATCACAACCAAAAGAAATTAATGAAAGCAAAAGTTTATTGTATAAATTTTATCATTTTATTTTTTGCAGAAATTCACAAAAACATCCATAAAATTTTTACCAATATCTTTTGTAAAATAATTCGGAAGTTCAATAATTCCTTCTTTATTAAATTGATGTTTTTGTAAATTTAATTCTCTTACACTACAAATCATTCCGTATGAATCATAACCCATTAGTTTACTACGATTAATTAGCAAACCGTTTGGCATAATTGTGTCCACTCTTGCAATTACAACCAGCAAATCCTTACGGATATTATCAGCTCCACAAACAATTGATAAAATTTCCTGCTGAATATCTACACGACAAAAATGTAAATGAGTATTTTCAATTAATATACACTCAATCACTTTTCCTACAACAAATGGGAAAACATTATTGGAATCGTTAAGATTGATACCTATTTTTTCTAAAATCAAATTAGCGATATCTGTTGATAAATACAAATATCCTTCTGGCAATACCAAATAGTTAGACAAATGAAAAATATTAATGAAAGTGATCATATTATTTCCATCGAACCCATAAACAAAATCATCTTTATGTTCAACCTTAATTGTTAAATTATTACTAACGTTAATAATTAATGTATCATGTAATGTTGTTTTGTTATAAAAAAGAGTTAACATGTTAGCATTATAAATCTTTAAATTTACGATGAACTTTTACAATATTAAGAGCATAGATATTCTGAAAAAATAATCGAATATATATGATGAAATTTCATTGTTATCAATTTACATTGATGCACTTTAAATAATCATAAGAAACGATACTTTAAGTAACATAAACTTAATATAATCTCTAACCATTATGGTTTTATTAAATGCAATTAAAAAATACTCTGCTACATTAGTAGCAATTAATCCACAAAACAAATTGAATTCTAAGCATAAATTAAGTGGAGAGTACTTTACCAATGATAAGTACATTTATTGGCTTGTTGATGATACCTTAAAAATCAATAACTTAGCTCATGATTTATCAATCTTCTTTTATG
>JAIRME010000038.1 GCA_031258945.1 Mycoplasmataceae bacterium
ATTTAGTTCGCATCAATGATGCTTACAAAACTTCTTTATATTTTTGTGTGTTCTTATAGATAAAAACTGTTCCTGTAATTATTAGTAACCAAGGTATAAATAAAGCCAATCATATTTGATATGCATAAAATCTTAAAGTGGCACTATAAGGCTGCAGCACGCTCGCATAATAATTGTCAAAGGGATTAAAAACAGAACCATTTAACAAGGGTAACTGGTTTATGTAATAATATGTGGTTGAAGCAAAAGCCATTTCATTTATTTGCGTCAAATAACTTTGAGGGCATATTAACACCATGTAATAAAAAGGTTCTTTGTTAGATATGCTATCATGATCAAGTATAAGAGAACCCAATAACAAACACACAATTAATATCACTAAATTTGTAAATAATAAAATGACACGAGACTTTATTAAAGAACATAAAACCACACAAAGTATTGAATCAAAAATGATCGTAACTATAATGCTATAAATAGCTTGTCCATAGTCAATTTTGACAGCACTATTAATATAAAAAGCATCATTAAAAAAGATTGCTCCCACTCATATAGCATGAGCCATACTGATAAATATTGCTAAAATATTGATGAGAAATAAAGTAATAAATATATGGGTTTTTTTTATTCGATGAATATAAAACAAATAATTCAAAGATGATGAAAAAATAATATTCATCAAAATGGGTAGCAAAAATATACTAGTAACTAAACAGCTTAATTGAATTACTCGAGCTAATTGATCACGCCAAAAAGCGGTGTATAACAAATCAGCCGAATAAGTAATATTGCTAATTTGTTTATCAAAAAAGGCATACAAAACTAAAATAATGGGGATTAATACCATTTCAAAGATCCAAAATTTTCAACTCAAACAAATATATTGAAATAGAAATATAAATGTGCTCCCAAAATATTTAAATGCTTTATCGTTATGCTTTTTTATCAAAAAACGATTGAAAATATATGGATATTTTTTTAGTCTGCTCATTTATCTTAAACCATCCCTCGTATTATATAATACTAAACACTCACATTAATTTATGAATAAAACTGTAGTTTCTATAAAAAATTTATATTTCAAAAATATTTTTCATAATTTTTCATTAAACATTCCTGCTGATATGAATTTTGCCATCGTGGGAGAAAACGGTATGGGCAAAACCACTTTAATTAAAATACTATGCAATTTACTGTCGAAGGATAGTGGCACAATTACATTTTCTAACAATATAAAACATCATCATGCTAATTCTGACATAAGTTATTGCGCACAACACTCATCGTTACCCCCAAATATAAAAGTAAAAAATATTTTACAGCTATTCGCCCGAATTCATCATATTACGTGAGAACATGTCATGACTCATTCTTTATTTCATAATTTACGTATCGATACTATATTAAATGTTAAATCCCAACATTTATCTGGTGGACAAAATCGTAGATTAATATTATTTTTAACTTTATTCTATAACCCTCGTATCGTGTTTTTAGATGAACCTTTTAATGATATAGATGACAGAAAGAATATGATTGCTATATTAAAAACATATTGTTTATTAAATCATATTCAAATTATTTTAATTTCACATTCTGTTTACGAAATAAAACAATTAACTCAAGCGGGCATATTTTTATCTGCCAATAAAAAGAATATAAAAATTTATTCGTCAAAACAATTAAATAATCTTCTTATTAAAACATTCAAGAATTAATTAAACAAAACGGTTAAATTAAATGACATTAGGTGGAAATGCAAACCGAAAAAATGTTGGTGTAAATGCTGAGTCAGAAGATCAAGGATTTGGGAAAGATATGGGTTTGTCCGGTCCTTCTTGGGGTGAATAAACATAATTTAAGCTTAAATATAAATAAGGAAGTCCATTTCAATCAGGTATTTTTGTGTTGGACATATTTTCTACATAACCACCCGCACTAATTGCTCAATATCAAGGAATACTTTTCGTTTTTTTATTGTCACCATAACTTATGGTTAGCTGATATTGATTATCAGACTGACTGCGTATAATGGTAGAATCATCTAAATATGATTCACCATAGTTTTTAATTTTTTCTGAGTCAATACTTTCATAATAATTCAATAAATAAGTTTGAAAATCATTTGTGGAAGAATAATCAATATCTGCATTAGGATAATGTGCAGTGCCGCTTGGTTTAGTAACTTTAGGTGCATAATTGGGGTTTTCTTTATAATAGTCTGGACTATAACTAAATTCTTTTATTCTTACTTTTTCAAGTTGTGGTATTTCACTTAGGTAATAACTTTTAATATACAAACCTTCATTTCACAATGTAATGCCCAACAAACCATCACCACTTACAAACTTAGTGTAATCAGCATTGAGTGGAAACAAACTAGAATTGGATTTAATACTAAAGCGATAGTGACTACCTAATTTTCATTCGTCCATTGGTCCATCTATACTAGATGGACCACTACCTGTCTCACACGGTTGCAAAGATAAATAATTACCTTGAACATTAGATCAATAATATTGTGTTTCTCATGGATGAATAGAAAAAGCACCATTGAATATATATTCACCAATTACATCACAACTTATACTAATGTCTGCCTTCAATGTCGGTAATCCAATTAAAGAAATGTGTGCTTGTATCTCCAAATCCAAATTACTCAATTTACCACTACCTAAATCATAATTAAAACTCGTTTGCATATCAAATGAATCAACCTGGATAGGTAATTCAGTAGTTTGAGGGATTAAAGTCTTTGCATCTTGACTTTCGTAAATAACATCTGCACACAATCTATTTCATACTTGTCTTGCATTATCTGATGTGGGATTATCAAAAATATAACCTTCATCAGCAGATAATTCACTATTAAGTAATATGGCATATCCATCAATACTTTGTGTGAGTGGAATTAAAGGTGAGCAATATTTTGATGGATCAGACTGGTCATTAACATCCATATCAATTTTAATATACCCATCGTATGGTGAAAATTCTTTTAAACATGTGGCTTCTACTTTAGAATCTAATACGCAACTGATTTTAACTCAAAATTCATCGGGAGAAGACAATAAATCAGCTTTAGATCGTAAAACAAACTGATGTTCTTTTTGAATACCGTTATCATCATTAGTGATATGTCAATCAATGAAATTATTAGCATGTTTAGAATTTAAACTACCTACTTGACCATTATTATCATCAAAAAACTCAACTCGAAAATCCTCTAACGTAATGTTATGATCATAAATGCCTTTTCATGATAAAGCATATAAATAGTCTGTATCTTCAAATAATGTACCACCTGGTCCATTTATTAACATTTGTGGTCTTGTATATGAACAAGACGATAAATTTAACGTTCCTAGGACACTCGCAGCACTTAAAAAAAACAACGGGAAAAATAAAATTTTATTCTTTTTCATTTGTTTCATATTTTTTTATTCCTCTTAATTTAGGCTTCTCGCTGCCTACACTAATTATTCTTCCGTTTTTAATTGATACATATCAATCAGCGAATTGGCTAACTTCATACAAATTATGTGTAGAAATTAAAAAAGAAACCCCTTTTTGTTTAAGATTCAAAATTAACTTGTAAAACAATAGTCTAGTTTCAAAATCTAAATTATCGGTCGGCTCATCCATAATTAGTAGTTTAGGCGAACCTAAAAATGATTGAATCAACATAATAATTTTTTTCAAACCTGCTGATAAATGATTAGTAGCAATTTTTAAACGATCAAAGGGGAAGTCTAATGCCGTACATAAATATTTAATTTGCTCAATTGCTTGTTTACGTTTTAAACCTAAATATTCAGCTTGTTCTAATAAAAAGTGAATTGATGACATTTTAGGCAAAATAATGTTTTCTGGCACATATGCTATAAATTTACGGTTTATATTCAATGTTAAGTCTTGCTCGTCACACTTAATCCCCCCCCATCATAATTTTTAATTAATCCTAGAATACATTTAATGGTTGTTGATTTGCCAGCCCCATTTTTGCCTAAAAACGCACATAGTTTCCCTTTAGGCACATGAAAAGTAACATCATCCAAAATTTGAATATGTTTGATTTTGTAATTTAAATTATCTACTTTCAAAATGTTTTTCATATTTTATGGATTAATTCTTTTCTTCAAAAAGAAAACCACCCCAAAAATGTACAATAAAATAGTCATAGGTAAGTAAATTGTTAAAGGGCCATAAAAAGTAAATCATAAACGGTGAGGATCTGCAATGCTATCGTCAGTGCTATCTACATATCAAATCATTGGAAATAGAATAACGAAGATAGCGATGAACATTGACAATAACAAAGTACTAACTCCTATTCTAATGCCCAAATGCCACACGACTGCACTCATGCCCAAAAACATACTAATTAATAACGATGTTAAAACGCCATATCAATATACACCTGTTTTAAACAAGTCTCCTTGATTGGTTTGCACTAAATACAAATTAATGCCTACTAAAGATAGAAATATTAGTAACACATATGGTAAAACAATTGTAAATGTGGCTAAAAATTGACTTCATAAGTATTGTGCGCGAGAAAAATGTTTGGTTACAATATAAATCATTTTAGATTTATTAACTACACATTCACTTACTAGTGCTGACAATAAAACTATTAAAAATAAAATAGGTGGATAAATTACTGTCAATCATGCTGGTTGGTTATAAAATAAAGCAATATTCATAGAAGGTAAAACAGTGGGTAATATAAAAATAATAAACATTGTGACTATCAAACAGATTAACAAGATAAAATATGTAGTTCAATGCAAAAATAGATTTTTTAAAGCATGCTTGTACAATAATCCAACATCTTTCATCACTATATTATTGTACTATTTTTTTCCCCCCCCCTCCCTCTCTTTTTTTGGATTAAAAATTAATTATGTTATTGAAATAGACATTAAGTAACTATTCACCGAGAGGTTCGCCCATCCACACACACACACACACGATGCTGAAAAATCAAGGTTTTATTAAGTTTTCATAAATAAAAAAGTGTCTAAAATGATGTTCAAATATTTTTTAATTTTTTTCAAAAAAATAGATTTCTTCAAAATGCGTTGCTCTACTTCTGGGATAATTATTCATTTTTACCATAAGCAATAAAGTAAATTGTATCTACAATTTATTAAATTTTTGCAAAAATCTAAGTAAATCTACGGTTTAAATTATTCCCGGTGAATAGTTACAAAATCCCCCCCCCATTTTGCAAAATTTATTAATATACTTAATTCATGCTTAATACTTTTTCTTTTATTAATAAGTTTTTTTGAAAAAATAAATTAAATATCTTTTTTGCTTGAATTCTTCCTTTCATTTTAGTTTTATTGGCAAATATTACTTTTACCTGTAGTGTAAATTTAAAAGATATTACTGGACAAAGTGCTTTAAATGTAAATGCTACTTTTCTATCACCAGTTTATGTGGTACCAGGAGTGGCCACCCTTTCTATCATTTGTTTGATGTGTTTGTCACTACCATTAGTAATTTATTCCTTTAAAAAAGCTGATGTAATTAAACGAATAGCTTTAAAAATTAACAATTCTTGAAGTTTTTATCTCATTATTGGACTATTTTACATCACACTTTGTATTATTTCATATGCTTTTAGTTTTTTTATCGGTAGTTTGGTCATATGAACTATTGACCATCAGAATGGTGTTTATATTAAATACATGTTACAAAATACTAATTATGGTAATTTATTCTTTTCTATCTTTACTTTTGCACTATTAGGGGCTTCTATTGGTATTTTAATGTCCAATCTATTAAATTCTATTGTATCAATTCAAATCATTGGTGCTACTTTGGTATTATTTTCTGTTTTTTTAGGTGGGGGGGGTATCCCTTTACAATACATCGCTATGTATTCACAGAACGCTACCACTCATCAATTTAAATCATTCTCTATTTGAACGGTTACTTACTTCTCACCGTTTCGTTATCCCACTGCTCTAATTTTGGAATCAGTAACACAAGGCCCAGCCTTTAATGCAGGCAATTTAACACCCAATCAATGAAACCAAGATATCATTCAAGATTTATTGAGTGAAGGTAACTTCAGTTCACTCGAAGCTTATAAAGCTATGCATTTGGGTTATACTTCTATCTTTGACTTCAACCATTCTTTTACTACCAATATAGTGCCCATCCCTTACTTTAATTTTGATTTAGGAAATGGTAATGTTTGAAACACTTGATACATTGATAAATGTAGTGGCAATATAACTGTTTTTAATGTTAACCTTCTAGATGTGTGACAATTAGACCCAGCATTGTATGGTGCTTACTGATCTGGAGATGTCAATGCAGTATTTAACATGGGAATCGTACCAGCTTGATTTCCTGTAACCAATATTCCTACTTTTACATTCGTTCAACAAGTTGATAAAATTTTAGATTTAATTATTCCATTTACTATTGCTATTTTATTTTTAGGGGTGTCAATGAAGCTATACCGAAAGAATGTCATTAATACAAAGGGGTAAAAAATTATGAAAAAAAATGTACCTATAGAACCAACCAAAAATTCACACAGATACCATCCGTTATCAAAACGTAAATTTTTTCGCACTTTGGAAAATTCATACAAACAGAAAAATTTCTTTGAAAAAAATGTGCATCTTTTTTTTGAACGATTAGCACTTTATCCTTTCCCTAAAGATGATAAAGTATTAATTAGCTTAAATAATATTTCCAAACAATTCCCAGTGACACAAGATAAACCTAATGTGCTTTTTGATAAGGTAAATCTTCAAATTAAACGAGGAGACGTAATTTCCCTTATTGGTGCCAATGGTGTAGGGAAATCTACCTTATTAGATATCCTTGTAGGATATCTAAATCCAACTAGTGGTAATGTAGAATACAATCTAGAATACACTTGATCTCCTACTGAAAAAATTGGTATCTCCTATCAAAAAAATGTGTTGTTATCTTCCTTATCTGTTTGAGACTATATTTCCTTTACACATCGTTTATATAAATCTAACACTACACTAGAAGACCTAATTATTTTCTGCTACGCCTTTGGTATTGAAAAATTTTGTAAAATGAGAGTGAATAAATTATCGGGTGGCCAACAACAAAGATTAAATGCCATGTTGTCTTTGTTTCATAATCCAGAAATTGTCTTATTGGATGAATTATGTAATAACTTGGATATGTCCATTAAAAAGAAAATCATAAATTTCATTAAAAACTATTTTCAAATTAAAAATATTACTGCCATTATTATTTCGCATGATGTCTATGAAATTAAAAATATGGCTAATCGTGTAATGGTAATCAAAAATCAAAAAATTGCTAATGATTTGACAACTAAACAATTAACACAACGTGCAGGAGGCATCGATCGCTTAATTGCTGAAAGCGTATAAATAATGAGAGCTAGTTTATTGTTCATTAATAAATCATTCTGAAAATCACCATTTAATGTGTTGTTTAGTTTTGGTATTCCGGCTGTATTTATTTGCGCATCATCCTTAGCTTGAAATTTGTTTGGTGGAACATTATCATCAGTTTTGGTTTTTCCGGCTGTATCTTACATTTCCATTGTATTTATCAGTTTGGTGGTGATCCCAACCATTATTTTTGAATATCGTACTTCCAATATTTTACGGCGTATTGAAGATGCAGGTAATAAAAAAATTAGCTTTATATGAGCCATGGGTATTTTTTTTACTATGTTGTTTCTTACCAATTATTTTTTTAACTGTGCCATTGGTACGTTGTGTATGTTCAATAATATCCAAATTAACATTATGTGAGAGACTGCTAATTATGGTGCAGTTGTTTACACTTTAATCCTGGCCATCATCCTATGTGCTACAATCGGTATTACTGTTGGGATTAATGCTAAATCATTGATATTTATTCAGGTATTTGGTATTTCTTTTATCTTAATCAGTGTTTTCTTATCCTATTGGATTGCACCTGTCCAACTATTAACAGCTGAACCACAATATAACGCTATTCGTTTTATTAGTTATTTATGACCATTAAAATATATTTCCAATTTATTTACACAATCTTGGCTGCAAACATACTCTTTTAATATTTTTCATTCCTCTCCATTTGATTTCGGTAGCCCTTATGCTTCTTCACTTTGAGTAGTATATCCCGATGATACCCATAAAACCTTCTTTAACATATTAAGTGTGTCTGATAAAATTGCTGACATATTTGTTCCCATTGCATGGATAGCACTTTTGGGTGGTGTTAATTATGTATTTTATAAATATCAAAGGAGAACATAATGAAAAAAATATACCGCTTTTCGAGTTTATTGTTTTTATTACCAGTAATAGGTGTAATTACTACCTCTTGTTATAATCGTAAACCCATCATAGGTTATGGCTATTTAAAAACTTTAGAACTAGTCAATAATCCTGACTTCACACAACCATCAGGTCTTCCTGAACCTTCAGTTGGAACGGCTTTAATTATTTCTGACGTTCCAAACCAGAAATGGAGTATTTTGGATAATACTTATCAAAGATTTGATACCATTGAATGATTAATTGGAGGAGACCCAAGATATTTAGATACTTTCACTTTCTCTGATTGATTACAATTAATGATGCAACTCGATATAACGATTCATTTCAAACAATCAGATTTTGATGAAAAAACATGAACTTGATTAGATGAACCGGGCAAATATAGTGTTAATAGCCAAGAGACCGATCCACTCAATACTATTTTTAATCCTAGAACACCAGCTCATTTTCGTTATGGTTTTGATGTTTACCATGAAATTAATCAAGAACAGAGTGTAGATCCCGCCCCTAATGCTGATCAATTGTGATTCTATGCTAGCTCTAATACTTTTGATTACTCCCAAAGTACAAGTAGTTTAAATCAGTACCTTACTTTAAATATTACACAAATAGATGATGGGGTAGACTGAACTTTAAGTTGAGTTGCTCCTCTAGTTAGTTTTCAAAATTGAGGGTGAGGTATTAACATGAATTTGCTAAACTTCGAATTTAAACTTTTCACCACAGATATTGATGTATCTCAAATTATTACCCCTTATGGAGATGTGATTGGTTTTAAATATGAGACTCCACCACAGTGTGAATATTTCACCATTATCAATGATTATTTCGGAAAGCATTGAAATTAAATATGAAATGAAAATTTAAAAACAATATATTATTATGAGGTGCTGCAACATTGGGTGGTGTTTTTATCTTAGCTTCTATCATTCCTATTACTTTAAATTTTGTTAACAAAGATAAAGTATCAGCTAAATTTGATAATAAAATCTCTTTTACTGAAAACACAAAATATGGCAAATATTATGATGCCGGTACTGATGAGCTACAATCTTCTACTATTGATCCAGAAAAAATGAACCAATATTGAATTAAACATGCTAAAAATACTGAAATGCAACTTGGGGAAATCATTTATGGTATTAGTAAATTCATTCCTACTTTGTCTACTGCACCTACCTATTCATATGAATGCACCATTTATAACTATCAGCATCGTATATTGCAAATAAATTCTAAAACTCAAATATTCCAATTCAAATTTTGATATGCTATAAATTTTAATTATCATCCTAAAAATCCATATGATCAGTCCTATAATTCTGGTTATCGTTTCTACATAGATTGAACTACCCCTGAATTTTTAAATGATAACCCACAACCTGGCTTATATAACATTTTATATAGTCAATACTATACTTTTACCCCAGTCAATAACGATTGAGAATTACGATTCACTAATTATGAAGTCAATTCATATAGTTTGGTATTCGCCAATCAGGAGTTTAGCAATGGTTAGTGTAAAAAAACTTATTCTATCTACATTAGGATTAGGTGCAATGGCTTGCACTGTTGCTTTACCTATTACAGCATGTAACCCGATTTATGTAATTTTACGAGACATAGATTTTAGTAAGGGAGATGTAGGTGATGACACAATAGCCCCAACTAATTCTCGTATCATTGATGCTACTAACACCTTATTGTACATGACCGACTATGATTTTGAAAACAATCCGAATGATATTCCAGATGGTGTTAGACCACCAATACGAATTAGTCAAGGGGTAGGATATGCTCACTTTGTTTTATTCGCTGGTGATGTTGCTTACACCATTAAAGTAACGGCATCAATTAACTACCAAGGTAACTTTTATGAGCGTTCAATTACCGTTAGTATTAAAGCCACAACTGATTAATTCATAGTATAATCCTTGACATGCAACAAAATAGATGGAGGGGGGGGGATCAAATGCAATAGTGCTATAAGCACTAATTTAATCATTCCCCTAAACACAAAATCTTTACATTCGTAGAGGTTTTGTTTTTTCATTGCTAACTAATAATGTAAAGGATCAAAACATGATAGAAAATACTAAAGAATATTTAAAATGAAGGAAAAAACGTAAAACTCGCATTACTGTTACTTCTTTGCTAAGTGCTACCATAATTGCTGGTGCTGGGTTAGGCATAGGTTGAGCAATTCATACTTCTAAAAACCCTAACTATGAAAATCCTCAAATTACATTGAAATTAAAGAGTAAAACAACAACTTTAAGTAAAATGGGTGAACGCTTAAGATACGATGTTGAATCAAACATACCTTTATCTAATTTTACTGGTAGCTCAATAACTTTACCAAATGTACAAGATGTATGTCAAACTGAAGAGGGTGGACCAGGTTACATTTGATGACAGCCACTTGCAGGCGATGATGAACATATCCCACAAGATGAAAGATCAGGTGTTTTCTGAAATGATCGTAATGACATAAGTAAGGGCGTATATGTACAAATTTATTTAATGAAAGATTATGACGGTGAAGACGATTTTAAAATTCTTGAATTAACTGTTAAATTGCATGATAACTCCGGTAAATATCAAGATGTTAAAACTACTGAACATGCCGCATTAGTGAATGATAGTGGTGGTGAAGTCGTTTCTCCAGATGAAGTAGACAATGTTTCTACTGCCGGCATGAACATGACGCGAGATACAACTCCTCAAGATATAGTGACATACTTAAATGCCACCAACACAGAATTGTCTGGCGAATATGAATTAACAGATGATTTTGTGGGTCAAAATATAAATGCTTCTCAACTTGCAGCTGTGATGTTTCTTGAAACATTGGTTATTTGAAAAGAATATTTAGTTGATTATTTTTATTATGGTGGTGCTCAGCAAAACGATAACTTCTGAGCCAAAGATTGAAGTAACTATTTTATTGATTTACGCATTAATAATATTTCAACGATAGATAAACTCGGAACAGATAATTACAAAATATTTGATATTGCTTTTGAACAAGATGTTAGAGATGTCAACAATTATATTATAAGCCCTCAATTTATGGACCAAACAGGTGGTTCTTTATCAAAAGAATGAAGTTATAACGGGCATTCATATAATGTAAATATACGTGCTGATATTCCTTCAGCATATTATTTTGGACACGAACAGAGAATTTCCAAATTCGTTTCTGCAAGTAAAGATAAGGGTGATACACAATTTACTTCTTTAACAGGAGGCATAAGCGCTTCATCCAGTTTATTAAGTAGTGGTGGCGGTGACATTATTAGCGGAAATCTTAATAGTTTGTGATTGTATCCTGTTGTCACGTGAGTAGACCCAGACGTTCATTCTTTGCAACAAATATTTAATGCTGAAGACATTGCCAAATTATTTTGACCGAATATTACCTGAACTGAATAATCCATCAATATAATCTTTAACATGCAAGTCAGTAGGGGGGGGAGGGATTAATTGAAATAGTGCTATAAGCACTAACATTAGTCTTTTCTCTAAAAACAAGAACTATACAAATGTAGAGTTCTTGTTTTTTGCTATTTTTATATTTTGAAAAATAAGGAATAAATAATGAAAAAAATAAATTTAATTAAGACCATTAGTGCTATTGGTATTGTCGGCATAACTGGAATAGCGTTTTCCACCACATTAACAAGTTGTAATAAAAATACATACACTATTTAATGAAGATAGTATACATTTAACTGATAGAGATTCTATGCCCACATCTGACGTGACATGAATACCTAATACACATACTATAAAAACTAATTTAGAGACTATTGATAATCGCATTAATATGTTTTTTTTTAATTGAACAAAAGGTAAACCTTATACTTTATGTTAACGACCCAGAAAAACCGTTTGAAAATCTCCAATTCAAAGGTGTATATTATTATGCACTAGAAAAAGGAGCATCTCAACCTAATACCTTTCAAGAAATTTTAGCACTTGTTGATGATGGTAAAGCTTTTGGAAATGGTGAAAAATTTAATCCTGTTTTGATTGGACCTGATGAATATCTTTTTGGGATATACAATGAACCCTTTGGTAACGGATTTGAAATTACAGGTCAAAATATTATCACAGCCAAAAATCATAATTTCTCTATATGAGCCGTCCCAAATAGTGAAATGTTATTTAGTAGTAGTATTGGTTTGCCTACTATAAATTTTGGCAACCAAAGAATTAATATATTTGATTTTAATGTCGAATAGTTATCTAAATCAAATTTTATAATAACTACTCAATTGTAGAACAAGAAAAATAAATTA
>JAIRME010000044.1 GCA_031258945.1 Mycoplasmataceae bacterium
AGAGAGAGAGAGAGAGCAACCTAGTTGCTCTATCCACTTTAACTTTTAAAAAGCAAGAATTTAGCATTCGCTAGTTCTTGCTTTTTTTATTGTCTAGTTGATTATTTTCACAAAGGAGATAAAATATGAAAAAATGAAAAAAAGCAGCTAAGTGAGGAATAATATTACCAGTAGCATTAGTAGGAACTGGTGGTTTGGCATATGCTGGTATTGCAATCGCTGGTTATGTATTTAATGTTGGCCCTTTAGCACAAAATAAAATTTCATTATCACAAGCTTTTTTCGGTGATGAATCTCACACTTCCTTGGATTTAAACTGAGAATACTCAATTAGTCAGGCAAGTCGGCTGGATGAAAAAACATTAATGTCTAATTTGCGTGCTTGAGTAACCACAAATGGTCGAAGTAGTTATTTTTATGAAAATCAATTAACAATTACTAATATAGGTAAAAACGTAGGAAATCAAACAGCTTTATTGGTGGCAAAATCTAGTTCAGTGAATTATCAAAGCAATACAACTGCGGGAAGTGGGCAATTAACTTTAAAATACAAAGTTGTTCAACAAAAAAATTTAACTGATGATTTAAAAGTATCTACTATGCCTTCAACACTACAAGATACATGATTTGCCCAGCCGACATCCGTTCAATTTTTAAACGGGGTTCATGATTGAACAAATGGAACATTAAGTAATTCCAATTTAGACATAAATCAAGTTGATGTTGATATCAGTAGTAGTAGTTGAAATGAAAGTCTTGATCCTTATAGTTCTGCGACCGACCTTGGAGCATATAGCGTAAATATTACGGTTAGACTTGGTAGCGATGTATATGTCAATACCGATACTGTAACAATTTATTATCGTTTGCAACGTGCATTATTGCATGAAACATTAAGTAACGATATTGGTGATGTATATGTTAAACCTGAAAATGATGATGAAGCGGCCGAATTATTATGTGATGCTAATAGTACTAGTATATCTGACATTGAAGCAGGTGGTGGTGAATTCAAAGTTACTACTACAGAACAAACGGATGGTAATGTATTAGTGACTATTAATTCTTCGACTTTATATGCTGGTGAAAGTTTTACAAGAACATACCAACCAGCAGAACCACTTAGTTTACGTAGTAACGACTATTTTGGCGCTGCTACTGCCAATTTCTTTGGTACTAATGCTAATGTAGAATTCACGACATGCCCTTCAGGTGATTATGTAGACGCAGATGTAATATGATGATTCAATCATAAATCGTCATGAGCTGAATCTTTCACTTTAAATTGAGCCGATATACAAATTGCTGTTACAGATAATTGTGACGGCACAGGAGTAGCAACTTTGTCTGGTAAAACTGGATCATATTTATATACTACGGACACTGTTGCTTTAGCTTTTACATATTATTTTTTTCCATCATAATCAATGCGACGAAATCGTCTTTGAATAATTACAACATTAATAACAATTGGTATCACTACTGATTGTTATGTAAATTCTTTGAATACGAATGGTGTATTTTATAATAGTCAAGCTTTAAATGAACAAAAAGATTTGTCACAATACAATAACCAAATTTTGCCTAATACTAATTTTTACAGCGAACCAAATGATTTATCTTTATTACGAATATTAGTTGAAAATGGTTGAATTAGTAGTGATACCGTTAATCAAATAACCATTAGTAATATTGGAATAGGCGGTAATCAATTTTTATTAACCGCCAAATCTTGATCAACTAATTATAAAAATAGTGCCATCATTCTTTATACATATGCTTCACAAGTGAGTTTATCGGATTTTCTTGGTGATAGTTATACACTTTACAATGATCCTACAACATCTCCGTGAACAGTTTTTCCAAGCATGGTAGATTTTCTTTTAGCTATTAAAAGCAAAACAGAAAATTTGGATTTGAACCAAATTGATATACAAAATATTAAAATGGAGAATATTGAATTTGATGTGTCAAAAAATTTATATTTTCTTACTATTAATGCCTTACCTAATTCATTGATCTATTATGGCAGTGCTAATATTTATTTTGCACTTGACGAAAAAACCGTTACATTATTAGGATTAAATTTTAAATTTGCTAATAATGTTAGCGCAATTCCTACTATTAGTGATAATGTAATTACTTTAAATTATGATGGTGAATATAACATTACAGATGATGGTACTGGTATTAGTAACCGGAGTATCAATATTCCTGATAATTATGTGAATACATCAATAAATCTAGTCGGTGATCAAATTAACATAAAACCAACAAGTGGTGCTTCAGCAATTACACTCGGAGAAAATGTTAATCTTAGTTTAATGATCAATGCCCCTACATTAAATATGCAAGGCGCACCTGGATATGCCGGAATTAGAGTTCCTTATTCATCTAGTATTACATTTAATGGTAGTTCAAGTATTACATGTATTGGTGGGTACACTACAACCACAGCTGGTGCGGGTATTGGTGGTGTGTCAACCACTGCTTCTGGTACGATTGATGATAATTCTGAAAAAAATTGTGGAACAGTTAATATTTTCGGTACTGTATCAATTAAAGCATCTGGTCAATGTTCTTCCAAAGGTGATACAGGTGGTGCTTCGGCTGGAATTGGTGGAGCTGGATGTTTATATGGATATGGCGGAAAATGTAAAAGTGTTGTTATTGATACAACAGGTACAATTGAAACTAAAGGTGGAGGTTGGAATGGGACTGGCTATGTATACTGTGGGTCTGCACCGGGAATTGGTGGTGGCAATGTAGGTAATTACAACGTTAATGCCAAATATGGTGGAAATTTAGAAAATTTTGAATTACGCAATGGTACTGTCATTGCAGCAAATGGTGATTCTAACAATTTATCAATTGGTAGTGGTTCTGTTATTGGAGGTGGTTCAGTTGCTACTGGCAACACATCGTCAGGAACCTATATTGGCATAGCTGGATCATTATTAAATTTTAAAATGTCTGGTGGTAATCTTGTTCTAAAAGAAAATACTGGAAGTTATTTTTATTTTATGAGAGGAGCATTAATTGGTGGTGGTGGAGTTTATAAAACTCAAACAGGGACGCCTACAAACGATTCACAATTTATTAGTGGAAATCTTGACAATTTTATTATGAATGGTGGAAATATTTATTTAATACGATCGAATAATGAAACATCCGCTGCTTCTGAAAAATTGCCTTGTCAAACAATAGGGACAGGGAATATTTGTTTTTCTAATATGCCTTCGACAGGTTATTTCGCATCAGGAACCATGACCAATTTTGATGTTACTGGCGGTTCATTAATGATGAATAAAGCTTACTCAGTTTTGAAGACACCAACTAATGATTCGAATGTAAATGTGTATCCGTGTTATGTGCCTCGAGTAATTAACGACAATGTTACTTCAGGTTATGAATTGACGATTCCTAGCATTAATTATCATACCAATTTATTAGACTATAGTGAATATGGAGAAATATATAGTGGTGTCGTTCATTTACCAATTGGTAATTACACCGACATTATCATTAACGGAATTACATATCGTGCTAATGTTACTAATATTACATCGCCGACAGCTACTAACAACATTGTATATTAATCGCATAGACATATCTATATCTTTTATTACTTATTAATTGTTTATCTATAATATTTTGGTGTGAAATATATTAAATAAAAAACCATTTAAATTCATAAAAAAATACCAAAGAGTGTTTAAATATTCATTAATTATTGCTATTCCTTCTACCATATGTACCATTTCTATGTTGTGCCCCATAACTTATCTAACAATAATGGGTTTGAAAACACTAAGTAATAATATTAGTGTTACTGGTATTCCTTTTGAATCATCTTTTGAAAGTTCTGAAACACCAATTGCCAAAAATAATCAATAAGCGGATGTCATAGGATTTAGCAGCTTGACTACTGAAATAGGTGAAGGCCCTACCAAAGCTAATATGGTTGGATCACAACTTCAAGGAGAGGGATTCAATGTCACTAACAAAATGGGTTTTACTGGATCAAAAGTATTTAAATATGATGGTCAAGTGGCTGAAATAGCTCATAATAGTCAAAAAACATTTGAGGCAATTATTTTTGATAAAGATCAACTAGTGGATAACCATACTATACAAGTGGGTGATCATTTTACTTTGAGTTATAAAATATTTCCTAGTTTGGGTTCTGATGGTGCAAATCCTAATAAAGCTGATAGCAATTATTCTAGTTCGTATGCATCTCTTGATTTGTTATATAACGATAGTCCTACAAGCACTGAAAATTTAAAAAAATTATCTGATTTAAAATTAAAGGATCAATATGGTTATGGTATTACAGCGAGAGAACAAGGTGAGTCTAAAGTACTATATTCAGCACAATGAAATTCTAAAGAAATAGATTTGTCTCCTATTAATGGTAAATACATTCATCAAATTTTGTTAACATATGATTATGATGGTACATCTAGTAATAATATTTTAGGCTACATAGATGATGTGAAAATACAAGCAAAACAATCAATTGATAGCAGTCATTTGACTAATTATGTAGACACAAGAAGAGGCACAAATTCTAGTAGCGAATTTTCACGTGGTAATAATATTCCAGCTACTGCTGTTCCTAATGGTTTTAATTTTTATATTCCCATGACTGATTCCAGAAGTGATTGATTGTATAGTTACAAAGGAAATAATAATTCAGATAATTTACCTACCTTAAATGGTATTGGCATCTCACATGAACCAAGTCCATGGATGGGTGATCGAGAACAATTCAATATTATGCCTAGCATCGCTAGTTCTATTAATCCTGATCCTAGTGTTAGAGCATTACCATTCAAACATGAAAAAGAAATTGCCCAGCCAGATTATTATTCAGTCTCATTCGAAAATGGCATTAAAACTGAAATAGCTCCTTCTAGCCATAGTGCTATTTTTCGTATAACATTTCCGAATGATGTAGATGCAGGTACAATTATTTTTGATTCTAGACGCGGGAATGATTATTCATATAACTTTAAGTTTGATACTACTCAAAAAGTACTTTCAGGTTACGTTGACAATAAAAGTGGTTTGAGTGTTGGGGCAAGTCAAATGTTCGTTTATGCTAAATTTAATCAAACTTTTACTCATGAAAGTAGTAATGATTATGTTATTTTTAATAAATCTACCAATAAGGATCCAATATTGATGAATATTGCCACATCCTATATATCTGAAGAACAAGCAAAGAAAAATTTAGAACTAGAAGTAGGCAATTTATCATTTGAACAATTACATGATCAAGCCACTCAAAAGTGAGAAGAAAGATTAAAAGTAATTGATTTAAGCTATTCAAATGCAACGGATGTTCAAAGACAAACTATGTATTCCAATTTGTATAGATTAAATTTATATCCTAATGAATATTTCGAAAATACTGGCGATAATCAAAATCCGGTTTATAAGTACAAAAGTCCAGTCGTAGATGGTAACCCTATTAAAAATGGTAAGATGTATGTTAATAATGGTTTTTGGGATACATATCGTACAGTGTGGCCAGCATATTCACTTTTATATCCACATTTTACAGAGGAATTAGTGGATGGTTTCCTTTATCAATATACAGATAGCGGATATGTGGCAAGATGATCATCGCCAGGTCATGCAGATTTGATGACAGGAACTTCTAGTGATGCTGCTTTTTCAGATGCATATGTTAGTGGAGCAATTTCCGATTTAAATACTGCGTTGAATATTTATAACTCAGGAATGAGCGATGCATTTAGATATAGTGGTGTATCAAACTTGGGTAGGAAAGGATTGAATTATTCTTCATTTTTAGGATACACTCCTTACATTCAACCAGAACCCGCTGGTTATTCTAATGAAACTGTTTCTTGAACATTGGAAGGATGTATCAATGATTACGCTTTAAGTCAGATGGCTCTTAAGTTAGCCCGTGACAAAAGATTAACAGATGATTTGGCAGTAAGTAAGACAGGTGATACCAAGCAACAGATGATTGATACAGCCAATTATTTATTACGTCGTTCTAAAAATTTTGGAGTTTTATTTGATTCTGATAGTAAATTTTTTAGAGCAAAGGATTTAGATGGTAATTTTGTTTCACATGATGGTTTGCCATTTAATCCATTGGCTTGAGGTTATGAATTTACTGAAAGCGATGCTTGAAATTATGCTTTTACTGTGCCGTTTGATGTTTCCGGATTAGCATATCTTTATGGAGGGCAAAATGGATTACTTGATAAATTAGACCAGTTTTTTAATACGCCTGAATCGGCTACCCACCGTGGAAGCTATTGAACAGAAATTCATGAAATGATTGAAGCACGAGATGTACGTATTGGTCAATTAGGTATGAGCAATCAACCAGCGCATCATATTCCTTATATGTATGCTGCAGCAGGGAAACCATATAAAACTCAAGCATTAACTAGAGAAATACTACAACGTTTGTATGTAGGTAGTGATATTGGACAGGGTTATTGTGGAGATGAGGATAATGGTGAAATGTCAGCATGATATATTCTATCTTCACTTGGCATTTATGATTTAGCTCTTGGTAGTGGGAAATACATTATAACTTCACCATTATTTAGTCATGTCACACTTAACCGGGATAATGGTAGTAAGATAACAATTAATGCTAATAACAATCCTGAAAAAAACAAATACATTGCTTCTGTTAATGTCGATGGTAAATTACAAAATGATGTTTATGTTGATCAAAGCGAGCTGCTAGATGGTAATCATACCTTATCATTTAATATGAGTTCAACGCCCACTACATGAGCTGAAACGATTATGGATGCAAAGGCACCAAATACCGTTAAAGATGTAACAAGCAATGGCATCATAACATCCTCAGATGGAACTGATGTTTCTACATTGATTAACAATGATTCTAACGATATAGTAAATTTTTCTTCTCAAAATGTTAATTTGTATTGGAGACGTAAAAATGAATTAAGTGACAGTAATAATTTAGTTATTAATATGTTAATGCTAACCTCCACTATAGATAACCAAAAGTTTAACGTCATTAAAATTCTAGGCTCTGACAATGATAAAGAATGATATACAATAGCTCTATACAACAATCAAAATTTTAAATATGCTCAAACGACAAAACAATTTTCATTAAATGTTAATAAAAATTACAAAAATTATCAAATTCAGTTATCAATGAATTCTAATGTATCATTAGCTGAATTACAATTACTAGAAAGTGATTATCAATCATATGATAATTCAATTGATGGTTTATTATGAACAACAATTGGTTTAGTTTCAACAATGGTAATAGCTGGAATAGTAGTATTAGCTATCGCCTTACCTATTGTTAATCGTAACACAAATAGATGAAAACAATTATTTTATTCAGATGAAATTATTACTAAGTAAGATAAGAACTTTATTCTTTACTTGAGAAGTAAAGAATACACTCTAAAGTTACAAGTTGTCTTGCTGAGAACATAGACATTTCGGAAAATATCTAATGCTTTACTAAGTATACTGACTAGAGTCAAAGGTTAATGATGGAATGTCTATTTAATTAACTAATTTAGAATTGTGACATATAATTGTTTCGCAATTTTCTAAGGAGGAAATATGGCATTTATTTCAAATGAACAAAGAAGCAAAGTACAAAAAAAATTGTACAAGGGGTATGGTTTTAGAAAGTGGATTATTTTTTCTACATTAATTTGTGGAATTGTATGCAGTGTTTACATTTTTTTAGGTATTTTGGCCCAATTGGATGCTATTAAAATGAAAAATATTTCATTTGTAGCAGACGGCAGTTTAACAACATATGGAATTATTGCAATTATCATAATTGGTATTACATTATTGGGTGGATTAGTTTCAGTATTTTGTTTATTTACTATGGCAAGCCCATATAAAATTACGAGTACAGTTAGTCATCTTCAATCAAGTGCAGTACCAGGTAAGCGTAACAAAAAAGTGGCTTCAGATACTTTTAAAGACCGAGTTTAATTAGAACATTCATAAAAAACTCACCTTTCATTCATTGTATAGGTGAGTTTTTTATATGATTTGTTGTTTAATGTTATTAATGAAATTCTGATGGTTTAGACTAAATTCTAATAAATTAATACGGTATGTACGATAGCCTCTGTCTTCATAATATTTCTGACGGTCAATGTGTTTAATTCAGTTTTTATAATCTTTACTATATTGTTCGTTTTGATATTTATCATCAATAAGGATACATAACGAGATTTTTGATTCATTTATTTTACTGATAGTTAAATCTATTGTATGTGTTCCAATTTGTTTGTGTTTCTGAACAACTAAATTTTTGTCTAAGGCCAATTGATTGGCCAATTGATCAATAATTTTATTAGCATCTTGTGAACTAATATTTTTTTGCTTTAAATCATTTTGCATATTTGGTTGTTCATCATTAATTTGTTCCACATAACTAATAAAACTTTTAAAAATATATGTATTTTCATTTTTATCATTAGTAATATCACTAGACATAAATGATTTGATAACAATCATTTTTTCTTTAGCACGACTAGCCATGACATTAATACGATTTTTACCACCATCTTGGTTGACTGGTCCAAAATTTTGTAGAAAACGATTATTCTTATCTTTACCGAATGTACACGAAATGATTACTAAATCACCTTCATCCCCTTGCACATTTTCCAAACTTCTGATTTTTAATGTTAATTGCTCTAAACGTTCTCTTAATTGTGGTTTAGCAAAAGCTAATCTTTGGATGTAATCAGCTTGTTTAGCATTGAAAGTAATAACGATAGCACTATGATATACATCATAATATGACAATAAACATTGTATAGTTTTATTAGCCTCTTTAGGGTTTATACCATTTTCACGGTCGTATTCTCCCATTTCATCAAAAACTTCAATGGATTTCTTAAAATTACCATTTTTGGTAATGCAAATTAATTTATCATTGTAAAATTGGTGACTAGAAAATCTGATTAGTTGTTCATTGACTGAACGATAATGGTTGTCTAAAGTGAAACTCATTCAATTAGAAGATTTAGCTTTATCTAATAATGAATCAACATTGTCAAAGTGACCATCATAGGTTTCGTCTAACGATGTTGTACGTGCAAAAAAAGAAGTAGGTTTTAATTGTTTATCATCTCCAGATACGATACAAAATTGACAACGATATATTAAAGCTAGACCACGTTCTATTCTTAATTGACTAGCCTCATCAAAGATACCATAATCAAATTCATGTTCATTTAAAGGGACGATGGAGGTAGTAGCATTAGGTGATAATATTCAAATAGGAAAAATTATTTTTAAAATAGGATAATATTCTTTGATAATTTTATTAATGTTAGGTCGTTTAGTTAAATTGGCAATTCTTACTAACTCTGTTCATTTAATTTCGTCCTCGTGTTTAGCTAATAATTTTTCTTTTAGATTATTAATGTAATAATCACGAATAATTTCATCGGTATGCTTGGCATGCAATTTATGATAATCTCAATAATTTTTAATTAGGAATTGTGTAGTGTGACCTTTTTTAATTTGTTCAATATATTTAGAAAAGCTAGTATTAGTAATTCAATCATACAAAGCAATGTATTGATTAATGAGTTTATTATCATTAATAAAAGCAAATATTTTTTTAAAATTAACAATGTATGTTAATTTATTATTAACTACTTTATTAAAAGCATCAATATATAGTGGAGTATTAAAATTTTGCATAGATTTAGTACGCATTTGAAATAATGGTTTTTTATTAATTATTTTATTTTCTTCAATAAATTTAGTGATAATAAATGGCTGATTTTTTTCAGATACTTCATTGATGATTTTTAATAATTCATTAACACGGTTATGGTTGTATGCTTCACTATTAATGTGTTCATCTTTAAAATCATTAGCGTAACAAAGATAAACTTCTCTCAGAGTTTTAATGTTATTAATTAAGGTTTCTAACTCAATTTGCTCAGTTTTAAGTTTATTGTAAATAAATTTGATTAATTCAAAGTTACGTTGATAAAAGTTGAGGTCCAACGAATCATAATTTTCCAATATATGATATATATCTTTTTTGGTTACATCAATGTAAGAAATGAGCGAATTAAAAGTTTTTTGATAATTTAATAAGTTTAAATAATCTTCATTTTTTAGTTTCAAATCTACTTTATTAGTTGCCACAATTAGATGATTAAGATTAAGTATTTTTTTATAAAAGATACTATTGTTTTGTTCGTCAAATGCAGACATAGATAGAGCACTTAATGATAATAATCGATTGTCTAATACATCTAATGCAGCTTTTTTTTCAGAAATTATAATGATACTTTTATTGTTGAGTAATAAATTGGCAATTAAATTAGCTACCACTTCAGATTTTCCAGTACCAGGCGGACCATAAATTAAAGTATTTTTATTTTGAGAATTAATAACGGCAAGTTTTTGTGTCAAATTAAGTGGATTATTAATTTCATAAATTTGATCTTCATCATAAATAAGGTGATTTAAGTCTTTGTGAAAAATTGTGTCATAAATAGGAAATTGATAATCACGCGATAGCACTTCATCATAATCTCGTAGCATTTTAGCACCACTTGGGTTGATAAGAGAAGCAAAAAAAGTTTTTGTTATTTTTAAAAAGTTATCATTTTTAAATATATCTAATGCAACTTTTTGCATTAAAGCATAATTATTTTCAATTGTTAAATTATTTAAAATCGTAGGGAAATATTGAAAATATTCATTTGCATTGAAGATAGGTTTATCAATATTCTGAGTAATTCATGTTTGTTTTTCTAGTTGTTCATCCAATGAAAGCTCTAAGATATCATTACCAACACGTTCATCATTGATTTTTCTAATAACTATTTCACCATTTTCATTTTTAATAATTTCAATTTCTACATTTATAAGTGGAGCTCGTACAATTAAATCATCATGATTAATATATGGAATTTTCCCCTCTAGCACACCATAAGAGAAATATAAAGTCCAAACAGAAGAATCATAGTACTCTAATTTCGCTTTTAAAGAATAATCTAATAGTAAATCAATTGAGTTTAATTTTTGTTCAATTATTTTTTTAATAATATCATCCTTATTGTCATCTGGATTAATATTCACTACTTTCAATGAGGTTAATGCATCTGGTATAGTATTTGATGTAGCGGCATCATTAATGATAATTGCGATTTTGTTTAACAATTCGGTTTTATTAAGTATCAATTCAGTAATAGCTTGGTTTTCTATAAAATTAAGCAAATCATTTTCATTGAATAATTGTGATAAATCAACGAAATGATTATTGATAAAAAGTTCAGGAGCATTTTTACTCCCAGATAATAGATTTTTGCGTTTTTCTAATAATACTGATTTATCCATGTAATTTTAAATATGACATATAGTATAACAATTTAACATTTGATTAATGATTACAACTTATTTTAAAACGTGTTTTGTTTAAAAATAATGTTTTAAAATCGTCTAATTTATTGATTTAATAATATAAATCCAGTAGGCAAATAAAATTTATTTCACAATAACTTTATCTATGCATTTGTTACAACTTATAGCATTAGGGTTAGTATCAGCTGTTTTTATAAATCGATTAATTAATTGTTGCAAAGTTATTTTATCTTTTTTTAATTTGTTATATTCGTCTTGTAATTTTTTACCAACATAACCATGTAATTTTAAAAAGTTAAAAATAGGATCATTATTTTTCATTAGACGCCTTTTTGTTTTGCGCTTCTTGCATTTTCTTTAATAATTGTTCTTTAGCATCAGTAGCTTTTTGTGAATCAGGTACATAAGGACGATCTTTGGGCGATTTTGGCGCGACATCAATTTTTAAATTAGGTTGCGCTTTAAGAATATTACTAATATCTTGGTTAGGTAATTTATTAGGTGTTTCTAATTTATTAATTTCTGGCAATACTTTAGCAAGATTATTATGTAATTCTTCATTAATTTTAGGAATATATAAACGATGAAGCGAAACAATAATTTGATGAGCAATTGTTTTGCGCATCTCATTAAAATATCAATCAGCTTCTTCTACATAAATATTTAAAGGTGAACGTTGTTCTAATGAACGCAAAGATACACCTTCGCGAATTTTAGTAATACGATCAAGGTGGTTAGTTCATTGAAAATCAAGATTTTGGATCATCATTGTTCTACTAATATTTTTAGCATTATCACCTAGCATACGCATACGTGTCTCAATACTTAAATCAAATATCTTACTTAAGATTTTAATCGCATCAGTTAATGATTTATTTTCAAAAACTTCAGGACTAATTAGATTAGCATTTAGAATTTTAGAATTTAAACTATTTGTTAATTTAGGCGCATCCACATACAATTCGTTGGTTTGTAGTTTGAACATATTAACAATGTCTTTTGCTACAACTGCCCCCATATTTTTGAGAATATGTAAATTATCAACATTCTTTAAGATTTGATCACGTTGCTTGTAGACTAATTCACGTTGATTACTTAAAACGCTGTCATAATCAATTAGATTTTTACGTGTATCAAAATTTAAGCCTTCTACCTTTTTTTGTGTGGAATTTAATAATCTTGTGAAAAATCATGAATCGAAGAAATCATTATCAATTTTTTCATTAGATTTATCAATTTTTTCAGTAGCGAATCGTCTAAATAAAGTATCTTGTAAGGAAATAAAAAAACGTGTTACCCCCATATCTCCTTGTCGCCCACTACGACCACGTAATTGGTTATCAATTCTTCGTGATTCGTGTCTTTCGGTGCCAATAACATATAAGCCGCCTAATTTAGCTACCCCTTCACCTAATTTAATATCGGTACCTCGGCCAGCCATATTAGTGGAAATGGTAATAGCCCCTTTCTGCCCTGCCAATGATACAATTTCAGCTTCACGTGCGTGGTTTTTAGCATTTAGTAATTCAAATTTCAAACCTTTATTTTTTAAATAATTAACTAATTCTTCTGAATCTTCTACGGATGCAGTACCTACCAAAATAGGTTGACCTGTTTTATGTATTTTTTCGATTTCAGCTACAACATGATGTCACTTACTAATTTTGTTGGCAAAGACATAATCATTATGGTCTTTTCGAATATTAGGTTTGTTAGTAGGAATAGGCACCACTACCATGTTATAGATTTTTAAAAATTCTTCTGCTTCAGTCATAGCTGTCCCAGAAACACCAGCTAATTTACGAAATAAGCGAAAGAATGATTGATAAGTAATGGTAGCCACCACCACATTTTCTGGTTCAATTTTTACATATTCTTTTGCTTGGATAGCTTGATGCAGCCCAGCATTATAGCTACGGCCTTCTAAAATACGACCTGTAAATTGATCTACTAGTAGAATTTTATCATCACGAACAATGTATTCTACCCCTAACTCAAAAATATAATTAGCCATTAAAGCATTTTTAATTTTATGGATGAGATCAGAATTTTCAATAGCATATAAATTCTTCAATTTATATCTAGCTTCTGCTTTTTTCACACCTTGGTCTATTAAAGTGATGGAATTACTTTCTGGATCAATTTTGTAATCTTCTGGTTTAAGTGTTTTAACAAAATGATCAACTTCAATATACATAGAAACATCACGTTTAGGTTGACCAGAAATAATTAATGGCGTTCTTGCTTCATCAATTAAAACAGAGTCGCCTTCATCTACAATAGCAAAGTTTAAACCGCGAATAACCTTATCTTCGTAATTTTGTACCATGTTATCTCTCAAATAATCAAAGCCCAATTCAGAATTAGTTGTATATGTAATATCGCATTGAAACATTTGTCTTTTTTGGTTAGGAGATAAACTAGCGATGTTATATCCGACAGTAATATTCAATGGGTTAAGTGCTTGGGCACAAAATTTAGCATCACGTTGTACTAAATATTCGTTAACTGTGACTATATGTACACCCTGTTTAATCAAAGCATTTAAGTATGCAACAATTACTAAGGTTAATGTTTTACCTTCACCTGTATACATTTCGGCAAAATCACCAAAATGAACAATGGCCGCTCCTACAATTTGTACTTTATAAGCAAATATTTTGTGCACACGATAACACGCTTCTCGTGCCACAGCAAAAGCTTTGGGCATAATATCGTTTAATGTCTTGCCGTGTCTGAGTTCATCCAAAAAATGACTAGTCATTTTTGACAAATCTTGATTAGACATTTTACGATATTTATCCTTTAGTGCTTCTGTTTGGTTTGCTATACGACGAGCTTTTTTTAACAGACGACGATAAGGGGCAAATATATTTAATCGATATAATCCACGTTGCTTAGCCATAAAAAGAGCAATAATTATATAGATATACATACATATGTATGTTAATTTTTATTTAGAATTCATTTTAGACTTATTTATCACCACTGGTAAATTCTTTATCAAATCCCCCCCCCCCCTCCCTCCCCATCGTATAATATCTTCATGCTACTCAGAAAGGGGGGGGGATTAATTGAAATAGTGCTATAAGCACTAGCATTAGTCTTTTCTCTAAAAAACAAGAACTCTACATTTGTATAGTTCTTGTTTTTTAGCTATTTTTATATTTTGAAAAATAAGGAATAAATAATGAAAAAAATATATGTTTGTCTAAAGTTCGTAGAGCACAATAGCCTACACCCAAACGTCTTAAGTCATTAGGATTAATAATAAATGCGTCTTCGACAGCCGTAACGCCTTTACCAGCTAATTCATCGGCGGTATCATCTAATGTATCGGCTTGGAAAGTACGTGTAACAGACTTACCAAGATTTAATAACTTACCGCATTCATCAGAAGTAGCAACGTCAACCACTTTATGCACGATTAACGTATTACAGTTGGCAATAATAGCATCTTTGTAAGATTCAGAAATTTTAACAAGATCACCAAAATTTTGAATACTCAAAGTAATGTCGTAAAGGAATTCACGCCCTTTATTTAAAAGATCGATATTACCATCATTAGCTACGACATTATATTCATCAATGAAAATGGCTGTAGTATGACCAGTTAATAAATTAGTTTCTGAATTTTGTTTAATGTCATCCATGATCATTTTGCCAAACATTTTGGCATTCGCTTGATTTTTAAGTGTGTCAATGGAAAATAAAGCGACATGGATTTTATCAGATGTAATAATATCATAAATTGTCAGATGCGACGCAGCAGGGTGCCTGCTCTAATCACGTTCGTGTTTTCCACCATTTGTGGTTTTCGCGAGCGGGGCAAGCCCGACACAGTCTGTCGTAGTGACTATAATACAGAAAAATCAGGGTTTTTAGCACATTAGCGGAATGGAAATTTTGGTAATTTTTGGTAGTCATTGATTAGTCCCCTTTTATGTAGCCTTTATGATAGGCTTTTATGTAGGCTTTCTCACCCACCCTACATAACAAAAAAATGTTGTCTTTCCTCCATTTTTGGGAAAGAAATTTGCAAAGATTTTTTTTATGTTTATAATCTTGTTGTCAGCGATATGCTGGTAAGATTTGATTTAAAAAAGAAACCCTTACAAATTTGATTTAGGTTTCTTCTTTGGAAAAACGACATTGTTTTAAATGGTGGAGATGACGGGAATCGAACCCGTTTCCACAAATAGCTTTCTAACAATTTCTACAGTTTAGTCCTAATTTAGCAATTTATTACACCATTTAGGTATTAGAACAACCTTGGTGTAACTAAGTCAATGAATTTCATTAAGTTTATTGACATCAACTTAATATAACTACTTATTCTAATGTGTTAAGGTAAGTAGTCTAACCTTAAACACCTTGAGACACAAAAGCCTAGGCTACAAAAGCGTAGTTAAGGTTGTTTTGTGCTGACAATTGGTTGACTAAGAATGCTTCGTCTAAGTTAACGTTGTCTTCTCTTGAGTCTGCATTTAAGCAATCTCGATAGCTATAAGGGGCAAACCCCACTGCTTTTGAAAGTCAATTATTCATGTCGAAGCCTTGACATCCCCAATGTTTTGTTTCAAAAAAGTAATTTACTTAGTTTGAAACAATGAAAATTATAGATAAACAAATAAATAGAATAACACAAATCAAATAACAAGAACATTCACTATATTTAAATAGCTGTCACATACTAATTTCTATGTTTATATTAATGTAGTATCATTTATGCATGTTATTTAAACAACTTAATTTACAGCAATGAATTCAAAACGCTTTAACATCTATGCATATAGAAAAGTTAACTAAAATTCAAGAACGAGCTATTCCACATGCACTAGGTTATAAGAGTTTAGTAGTTACTTCGCAAACAGGCAGCGGAAAAACGCTTTGTTATTTGTTGCCGCTTTTAAATCGTTTAAATTTTAATGAGCATAAGATTCAAGGTGTAATTGTACTACCAACCAAAGAATTGGCTAGACAAATTAATAGTAAGTTGTCAGAATTTAAACCATTTCAACACAATTTGAGAACTCTTCTAGTAATTGGTAACCAAGATATCAAATTACAGGTTCATTCAATTAAGGCTAATCCACCTCAAATTATTGTTGGTACAGTGACACGTGTATTAGATTTGATCAAAAATCATACCATCAATCACAATATAAATACATTAGTTTTAGATGAAGTTGATATGTTGATTGATTTAGGTTTTAATAAACAGGTTAATGAGATGTTTGAATTAGTTGACTCCCCCGATCTTATCAAATTCGCATGTAGTGCCACAACTCATTATTCACTTGCGCAGCATTTGCGTCATTATTTGGGTAATACTAAGGTTATTAATATCGATCAATCTATTTGATCTAATGAATCTATTACACATCATCTTGTTTATAGTACGGGTACATTTGATATGTTTGCCACACTACAAGGATTATTAAAAAACATTAATCCCTACATGTGCATCATATTTGCTAATACTAAAAATATTGCTAATGATCTTTATCAAAAACTATTAAATCATAATGTAAATGTAGCTTTATTGCATAAGGATTTGTCTATCCGTCAAAGAAAAAATATTTATCGTGAAATCAATAAAGGCCATTATCAATATTTGGTAGCTACTGATTTAGCAGCACGAGGCTTAGACATTAATGGAGTTGATGTAGTGATATCTTATGGTTTACCTGAAGATGATATATGGTATATGCATCGGATTGGTCGCACTGGGAGAGTGAATGCCAAAGGTGTAGCATATACGATTTATGAAAATGGTATCGATCATCGTATTCTGAGATTAAGTCGTAAGCATATTGTATGGCATTATTTATTTTTAAATAAAGAAGGAGCACTAGTAGAAAAACCACTAAAACTACATTTACAGCATAAACCTAGATTAGATGAAACTACTAATCGTCAAATTAAAATGATTATCGGTACTAACTCTAAAAAAATTCGCCCAGGTTATAAAAAGAAAATTCGTAAACAAATTCATAAGATTAAACAACGTAAACGGCATGAATTTATTGAAAAGAAGATTAAGCAACATCTTTTGATAAAAAATATTCGTGCTTCTAAACATAAAGGTCATAAATAGTTATGAGAAATGGGTTTGTCAAAAATCAAAGAGCACACGACCTTTATGTAAATAAACCTTTGTTAAAGGCTATTTTGATTGTGATTATTCCTAGTCTTGCTATGACATTTATGACTGGTATATACATATTTACAAGTCAAGTATTGATTAATCGATTAGTACCAATAGCCCATGGTACGAGTGATGCTATTAACTTTGAATATTGATTTCATTTAGATTTTTCATATGTAAAAGAAAAAGCTGGCGCTAGTTTTTATGATGTAGGAGACATTGTTAAAGGAGCGATGTCTATATCTTCACCGATTGCTACTATTATTGGTAGTTCACCATTCTTTTTAGCGGGTGGAGCAGCCGTATTATTTACACAGGCAATGGGAAGAGAAAGTAAATATAAAACTGATCAAGTAGTAAAGACTTCATTTTATATGGTATTAGTTATGGCTTTAGGATTAACAACTATATTACTGTTAATAAACAAACCAATTTTAACTTTAATGAGTTCACCAGTGGAACAAAATAGTGATCCTGTTTTGCAAGAATACTTTCAGAAAGTGCATGATTTACAAATTACGTTTGCTAATAATTATCTATTAATTTATTCGGCAGGGATTATTTTACCTTTATTTATTTTTTATCTTGCTTCGTTAATTAAATCGGAAGGTAGATTTAAAGTGGTAGTAATTACTAGTGTTTTATGCAATTTATTAAATATTTCTTTGATTGTAATTTTTATTTTATATGCTCATTTAAACATGATTGGTGGAGCATTAGGTAGTACAGTTAGTTATGCTGTCAATTTAATTGTGCTATTAATGTATTTAATTTATTTAAATCATACTAACCAGACATGGCTAACATTTAAGTTAATATTTAAACGGAATGTGACTAAGATTAAATGAAATTTGATAACACCAATTATCTTAATTGGATTGTCAGCTTTTTTAATTGATATTAGTTATGCTATTGCTAATATGTTTTATATTCCTATTTTAGCTAACACAGCGTTGCACATTTTTCCTAATGCGCATGGTAATGGTATGTATTTCCAAACCATTGAGGGAACAACAATGCCCATTCTTAACTTAGCATTTATTACGATTTATGGTATTGTGGATGGAGAAAGATTAATTATTTCTTATAATTATTCAATTGGTAACTGAGAACGAATTACTAAAACATATCGTTACACGATATTGATTTCTTTTATTTATGCCATTTTTATGGTGCTTTTATTTTCATTGGCTTTGGGCAAGCCAATTTTACAATTATTTGATATTACTAGTGGTCAAATGATGACTGATGCTTACTATGTATTATTAATTCAATTAATGATGCTACCTGCTTTTTCATTTCAGGCACCAGCCATGTCTATTTATATGTCTATTGCTGATACAATTCGTAGTAATATTGCCGCCATATTTCAGGACACCATTACTTTCTTTCCAATATTAGGTATTTGCTATGGTATTAGTATTTCAAGTAATAATATTTGGATTTTGGTATCAACATATGTTATTAATGCCATCATTGCTTCAAGTTTAATGATTGTTTACACTCATTGATGATTGAAACATCGTTTTGGTAAGATTAAAATTAAAACTATGATGGATGGAAAAACACAAGTTGATTGAATTCCAACAAATAAACCTAAGCCATCTTTTATTCAAAAAGCATTAGATCAAAATTAGACGATTTCGCCATTTAATGAAAAACGGGAAGCACTAATAATTTTTACTTTGACTATTTCCCCTACTTTAGCTTTACCAGTAAAGTTAACTACTTTTCATTCGGGGGAATAGCCTGTTAATGTATTAGGATTAGTTTTTGAAGAACCCTCGACTAAAACTAATACTTCTTGATTAATTCATTTTTCGTTATTTTTTTTAGCATAAAAACGAACAAGTTCATTCAACTGCATCAAACGTTTTTGTTTTACTTGAATGCTAATACGATCTTTTATTAGTGCAGCAGGAGTGCCGTAGCGAGGAGAATAAACAAAAGTATAAGCATTATCAAATTGGATGCGTTCATACATTTTAATTGTATTTTTAAACTGTTGATTGTTCTCGTTTGGGAAGCCTACAATAATATCGGTTGAGATGGCACAATTAGGTAAAAGTTTACGTATGTAATCGATTAAGTTGTAATATTCTTCCATTTTCATGCTTCTTTTCATTTCTTTAAGTATTTCTTCATCACCTGATTGAATAGGTAAATGAATATAAGGCATAATATTGGTGTGCAATTTCATCACATCAACAATCTTCTTACTAAAGTTTCAAGGATTACTTGTAACAAAGCGTAGTCTTTTTATTTTAGTATGTGCGATTTCTTCCAATAAATTTCAGAAACGATATTCATCGTAAAGATCAACACCATAACTATTTACATTTTGACCAAGAAGAGTAATTTCTTGGTATCCTTGTTCAATTAAATATTTTATCTCTCTTAAAATATTTTCTTTATTACGACTACGCAATTGGCCTCTTGTATAGGGAACTATACAATAAGAGCAAAAATGATCACAACCATACATGATATTCACATAAGCTTTAATTTTACTAGTGCGATAGGTTGGAATTCCTTCAATTATTTCGTTTGCTTTTAAAAATACTTGAATAACACGTTGTTTGTGAACTAGGACTTGTTCCAAAATTTTAGGCAACATATGAATATTATGTGTGCCAAAAATAAAATCAACATGTGGAATTTGTTTAATGATTTTATTTACTACTATTTCTTCTTGTGCCATACATCCACAGATACCAAAATGAAATTTATGATTAAGTTTTTTTAATTTTTTAAGAAAACCTATTTCACCAAATACCTTTTTTTCGGCATTTTCTCTAATTGCGCAGGTGTTTAGAATAATTAAATCAGCCTTTTCTAAGGATGAACTGGGTTTAAAACCTAAAGTATGTAATATACCAATAATGGTTTCTGTATCTCTAATATTGGATTGACAACCATATGTTCTGACAAAAAAAGTATAGTTTTGACCAATTTTTTTATTATTTTTAGATTGGTCAAAAATAGTGTGTTTAATGAGTTTGTTTTGTAATCTTTGACGGGCTTGAGCAATATTGGGCAAAAAATATTGAGAATAATTTTTTTTCATAAAAATGATAATATTTGTATTAATATTATAGTTCTAATGAAAAGACTTAAATTATTATCATTGTTAGCAATACCGGCAGTTATTTTACCAGTAGTTTTTACCGCAACATCATGTAGTGCTTATAGTGCATTAAATACGGGTTACAAAGTAATTAATGTTAACTCTGTGAATAAATATTTAAATGAATTAAAAAAACCAAGTCCATCGTTGCATGATTTATTATGGGGTGGAAAAGGTTTTAATAATGGTAATTATGTATTGTTTGTAACACATTCCATTGTTGATAAAGGTGTGAATTTCTTATTAAATTCTTCGGTTTACACTAAAGGTAATAACGATAACCCACAATTAAATTTAGATTTTAATGGAGGAAAGACTAAAACTGATTCATTATTAGGCACCATTACTGATCCTTATTATGAGTCTCAATTACCTAATACTTCATATCAATTTGTTGTGTTAGTGGAAGAAGACACTATGGAGTCATATTTAGGCAGTGTTTCACAGCAAGAAGAATCGCTACAACCTTGTTCACCGTTTGAAAAATATACTGAGCAAGATGAAAAAGTAAACAGTGATCACACTAAGGATACTTATATTCGTAATGATAGTGCAGCTAAGGCCTATCGCAAATTAATGGACACCATTCCTAAATTATTTAAAGGTATTGATGGTTCTTCAGCTGGTAGTTTTTTGGCTCTTCAATGAGTAAAAGGTTATCCAGTTACCAGCGGTGCAAAAACTGGGGATCCCTGAATTAGCAATTCAGATTTTGCTGAATGATTAAGTAATAACGATAAAAAAGGTGACAATTGAAAATAAGATAGTAGAAAACTATCTTATTTTTTTATTTTATTTAATTCACTTAATTTAGTTCGAAATACTAATTTAGCTTTTGAAATGTCCTTTTTAATTTGCTCAATGGCTATTTTATTATGATCTTTCTTTAGTTTTTGTAAAGCAATGTGATAAGTAATTAAGCTACTATGTAATTGTTTTTTTAAATTATTTTTGCGGAACTTGTAATCATCATTTTTATTATTCTTGTCATTTTCTTTGTCTTTGATGTGAATCATAATGACTGGTAAACATACAACTACAAATTCCACGATTAAAATAAATAAAATGATACCAACTCATCTAGCTCAATACATATTACTTGTTTGTCAAGTAGAGTAGGGGCGATAATTAATTAAAATACCTCAAATGCCTAATGCTAGTAAAGGTAGTGAACTCAAAAAACAAATGATGATAAAATTATATTTTTTTCATCACGAAATTTTTTGTGGTTGTTCTTTATTAATTTCCATAAACTATTCTCCTGGGAACAAAATTTCATTCATTTTGTTCTTAATAATATCAGCTTCATTACCGAATACAGCGTATACGGATTGAGGGGAAGGTTTTATGACTCCACGTGCACCTAATTGAATAAGTTTATCTTTGTCCACGATGCTTTGGTTAGCAACTTGCACTCTCAATTTAGTAATACAGGCATCTACATTCTTAATATTAGTTGCACCACCATATGCTGCAATTATTTGTTCGGCTAATGTTTCGTATTTACCTTTATGTTTGTGAATGTTAGTGATACTTTGTGCCTTTGCTACTTCAATGATGGATGGTTCATTAGTTGTTTTAGTTTTAAAATCAGCTTTGGTAAACATTTTAACAGCTACACCTCGCCCTGGCGTCTTTATATCAAATTTTAAAATCAAGGTGCGGAAAAGTAAATAGTAGATTGGTACTAATGCTAAACCAATAATAATTGCTCAATAACAATTAGCAGTATGATTAGTAGCATCTGGTAGTAAACCATAAATAATAAAATCTAATGCACCACCTGAGAAAGTCATACCCATATGAGCATGTAAAATATTCATGAGCCAAAAAGAAACTCCAGCGAGAGGAGCATGGATACCTCAAAATAATCATGGAGCTAAAAATAAGAAAGTAAATTCCAATGGTTCAGTAATGCCAGTTAAGAATGAAGTTAAAGCCGCTGAACCAATAATTGCAATTGCTTGTTTACGGTTTTCGCTTCCTTTGGGCACTACCAATATCATTGCTAAAGCTGCTGCTGGTAAACCAAACATCATGAATGGGTATTTACCTTGCATGTATTGACCAGGATTAGGAGCATACCCACTTGGATCGTAATATTCATGTCAATTATTTAGATTAACAGTGAAAGTAATATTATCCCCTGCTGTTGTTTGAAAAGAATAAGATTTACATAAATAATTATTGATAAACATTCATAAATTCTGATCACCATCAGTAGCTGGTAAAGTCTGTGGTGGGGTTGATCAGATTATTTCTGTTCAAGTTTTACCTGTATCAATACCGTTGTAAAATACATGAGAATTTAAATCAAAAGAACCACCAGCACTTGTATATCACAGTGGAGCATAAAAAGCATGATGTAATCCAAACGGCACCAAAGACCGTTCGACTAAGCCAAATGCAAAAGAGTTGAATCCGACGGGAGCGACACTTAAAGCATTACCAAACATATATAGCCCCAATCCAATCAATGGTCAAATCATAGAAATTATTAGTCCCAATACTAGTGTAAAGGCAAAGGTAACAATAGGAATGAAGCGAACTCCGCTAAAGAAACCAATAATAGAAGGTAATTGGATGTTCTTAAATTTATTGTATAAAAAAGCAACACTAAAACCTACAATAATACCACCAAATACACTAGTGGATAATGATGGGATACCAACATTGTTGGTAAAAATACTGTTGTATTGCGAAATACCTTTAGTTCCCATAAATTGGTATCATAGGAAATGATAACCATCCGCATTAGTAATGTTACTCCCTGTTGGATCACCTTTAGTAACAATTAAAGAATATTGCACGGCATTGAATATTAGTCAGCCAACAAAAGCTGATAAACCTGCTGTACCAGAATCTTTGGTAAATGATATGGCGATAGCAATGGCAAATAATGCAGGTAGTGCAGAAAAGATAGCCCCCCCTGAAATGTTGAGAATATTACCAAACATATGTAATCCTGCAATGGTAATTTGGCCATCTTTCGTAGTTAAATTAACAATAGTAGCACCAATTCCTAAAAATAATCCGGCAATGGGTAACATGGCAATCGGTAGCATTAGCCCACGCGATAATTTTGCAATGACTTCTTTTACACTACCTTTGGGTTTGATTTTAGAATAATCAATTTCACCAAACATCAATTTTTGAGCTTTTGACATACCTTTAAGGAGCTCTCCTTTTTCAACTTTGTCTATTTTACCACTATATTTTGAATAACTTCAATTCCTGGCAATGGCGAACCTTCAATAAATTCCAATGATGCTCCCCCTCCAGTTGAAATGAAACTAAAATCTGCTTCTTTAAATCCTAATGATACAGCAGCAGCAGCTGAATCACCTCCACCAATTAAAGTAAAAGCATGATGATGCTCTGTTAGTTTTTTAAGAATAGAACAAATTCCTTTTGTGCCACTTTGATAATTTTTAAATTCAAATACACCGGCTGGGCCATTCCAAAAAACTGTTTGCGCCCCTATTAAAGCATTACCAAAATTAAGTAATGTTTGATCGCCAATATCTAATGCCATCACTCCATTTAATCCTTGAATTTTGGTGCGATTGATTGGAAAAACATCAGCAAATTCAGGTGCACAACGAAAATCTTGGGGAAGGATAATTTTGTCCTTGCCTTTGGTTAAAATTTTTTTAGCTTCATCTAGCATTTCTGTTTCCAATAATGAAGAACCAATATCAACACCCTGTGTTTTTAAAAAAGTGTAAGCCATTCCCCCGCAAATAAGTACTTTGTCAGCAATATTTAACAGGTTATTTATGACTTTGAGTTTATCGCTAACTTTAGCGCCACCCAAAATAGCTACAACTGGATGATTAGGGTTATGAGCAATTTTTGATAAATTTACAATTTCTTTTTGGATTAAGAATCCAATACAAGAAATTGGAATATGTTGAGCAATGCCAACATTGGATGCATGTTTACGATGAGCAGTGCCGAAGGCATCATTTACAAAAATAGAAGCTAAACTAGCCCATTCCTTACCTAAATTTTCATCACATTTTGATTCTAGTTTGACTACTTCTCCTTTTTCATTTACATCACAATAGCGTGTATTTTCTAAAATTAAAATTTGTCCTGGTTCTAATTTTTCTACAGCATCTATTACCATTTGCCCACGGTTTACATTAAGAAATTCAACATCATTATTAGGCAAAAGTTCTTGAAGGACTTCTGCTACTGGTTTTAGCGATTTTTTATTAGATTTAATATCATCAAGACTTTTGATTCTAGATAAATGACTTAATAAAATAATTTTACATTTATTGTTCAATAAATGCTGAATGGTAGGTAAAGCTGCTACAATTCTTTTACGATCAGTGACAATGTTATCTTTGATTGGCACATTAAAATCAACCCGAACAATTACTCTGGCATTATTACAGTCGATATCGTTCAGTGTTTTTTTATTTAAAATATTTTGCATAAATTTTATTTTAATTTACCAAAGTAGATAGTCGTACGCACTAATTGGTTTACATATGAAGATTCATTATCATATCAAGCAAATACTTTGTATAGTTTTTTACCGTCGACATCCATCATCATAGTCAGTTTAGGATCAAAGATGGAGCCATGTGTTTCACCGATAATGTCGCACGAAACAATTTGATCACCATTGTATCCTAATGTTTCATTAGATGCAGTTTTCATTACTTTATTTAATTCATCAACTGTTGGCGTTTTTTTTAGCTCACAAACTAAATCTACCACTGAACCAGTAATAGTAGGGACACGAACAGCTAAACCATGTAATTTACCTTTTAATGAAGGAACAACTAAGCCGATCGCTTTTGCAGCACCAGTGGAAGTTGGCACCATAGATACAGCTGCAGCGCGAGCACGACGTAAATCACTGTGCGGTGCATCTTGTAATCTTTGATCTGCTGTGTAAGCATGAATGGTAGTCATCATGCCTTTTACAATACCGAATTTTTTATCTAAAACATCAGCCATTGGTGCAAGTGCATTGGTGGTGCATGAGGCACCAGAAATGATTTTGTCAGTTTTTTTTAAAATTTTATGATTCACATTGTAAACAATGGTTGGAATGCCCTCACCTTTGGCAGGAGCCGAAATAATTACTCGTTTTGCACCAGCAGTAATATGTTTAGCCGCACCTTCTTTATCTACAAAACGACCAGTGGATTCAATAACTATATCAACCCCTAATTTGGCTCAAGGTAATACAGCTGGATCTTTTTCAGCAAAAATTGGGATACTTTTGCCTTTTACTTTAATAGTATTACCAATTGATGTTACTTCTTCTACCATTTTGCCGTGGGCAGAATCGTATTTTAATAAGTGCGCCAATGTTTCGGCATTTGTCAAATCATTAATTGCAACCACATGGGCTTCATTCTTTTTAATTAATTCACGAAAGACTAAACGTCCAATTCTACCGAATCCGTTGATTGCTATTTTAATTGCCATATATTTCTTATTTTTTCCTTAAAAATTTAATGTAGTGAGATTATAACTATTTATTGTTACATATTACAATCGTTATAAAATTGTTGATTTATTAATAAATAAAAATTGATAAAAATAAAATGGACAGACATATTCAAGTTTCGGAATAGTCTAATTAATAAAATAACTTTTTTAAAAAATTACATTTTATTGATAGCAGAAACACCAATCAAATTTAGACCATTTTTTAATATTTGTTTTACCGTGTGTGCCAAATAATATCTTTGTTTACTTAATTCAAAGTTATTGTTATCGATTATTTTATTATTAGCATAAAATACATGGAAAGATTTCGCCAAATTAGTTAAATACAATGTCATTTTATGTGTTTCATAATTACGTGCAATTGTTTGAATAGTATGTTTAAAATAATG
>JAIRME010000028.1 GCA_031258945.1 Mycoplasmataceae bacterium
GCTATAAGTAATTGAACAGTAGAAGAGTAATTTCTATTTTATTGATAATTTAACAAATCTAAATTATCACACCTTAACCATTTTAAATTTTCTTATTTGTATTGCCCGTAAATTGTTACGTACAACATAGGTTGAATTTATACGTCATAAAATTTGTTGAAATACTAGGTTAATTCGATGAATTAACGCTTTTTTTACTCATTTATGCTTATTAGTTTAAAAAGACTAACTAGTTAGTCTTTTTATATATGAAAAATATTTGCTATTTACTAAACTCATGTATATAATCATATGTGTAAGAAAGTGGGATAAAGTGGAAATATGATATTTTTAGGAACTTACAAACATACACTTGATAACAAAAATCGTTTGACTTTACCGTCAAAGTTTATTACCAAGTTACCTAAAAATATTTATTTAAGTCGAGGATTTGACGGTTGTTTGGAAATTAGAACTTTAGAAGAATTCACAAAACGTTATGAATATTTGAACCAATATTCCGAAAATAAACGTGATAGTCGAAATGCTGCGCGTATCTATTTCGCTAACTCGCATGATGTAGAAATAGATAATGCTAAGCGTATCTTGATACCCACAGAATTAATTACTACTGCTAATCTTACAAAAAATGTAGTCATTATTGGCGTTGGCAATAAAATTGAAATTTGGGATGAAACACAATATTTCAAATTTCAAAAACAAACTACTCCAATGTACGAAGCCATTGCCGAGCGATTAGATGAACAAAATAAATAATTTACACACACCAGTACTATTGAAAGAAGTTATGCAATTTATGAATATTCAATCCAATCAAATTTACTTAGATTGCACCAGCGGTTTAGGCGGGCATAGCCAAGCTATTCTAGACCAATTAGGTGAACAAGGTAAATTAGTTTGTATTGATCAAGACGAAACAGCCATTGCACATCTACATAAGCGGTTTGATTACGATAAGCGAGTAACCATTATTCATGACAATTTTATCAATATTCGAACAATTATACGTAACTTAAATATTTCGCAAGTTAACGGTATTTTATTAGATTTAGGGGTTTCTAGTCCAATGTTTGATAATCCACAAAGAGGATTTAGTTATCAATTTGAAGGTAGATTAGACATGCGTATGGATCAAACCCAAAAGTTAAATGCTGAATTTATTGTAAATAAATATGACGCAAAACAATTAAATTGAATTTTCAAAAATTATGGTGAAATTTATCATAGTAAACCAGTAGTTAATGCTATTATCAAGCATCGTAAATATCAACCTATTACTACCACAACTCAATTAGTTAAAATTATCAAAGATGCTTTACCACCAATCAAATTGCACATGAAGAAACATCCAGCTCGTAATTATTTTCAAGCTTTAAGAATTGCTGTCAATGATGAATTACATAATTTGAAAAAATTTTTACAAGATGGATTTGATTTACTAAAACCCAAAGGTAGATTGGCTATCATTACTTTTCACTCACTAGAAGATCGAATTGTTAAACATGCTTTTATAAGTAAAAGTACTAGTCAAATTCCAAAAGAAGTACCAATTATTAACCATCAATCTGATTACTTTCTAGTTACTAAACATCCTATCATACCCAATGAAGCAGAAATTGCTATTAACCGTCGTGCACGTAGTGCTAAATTACGAGTGATAGAAAGGAAATAATATGCCAAGTAAAAATAATAATACCATCAAAATCAATATTAAAGATGAGAACGAATGAATTGAAAAATTAAAAGTTCAACCGACAGTACGAATTAATCTCGAAAATTTATCGAATAGTTCCTCAAAAGAGAGAAAGAAATAATCATGTACAAGTTAAAAAGTGTTTATGCTACGATATCTTTTGAACGCAATAAGATAAACTTATTGGTGGTTGAACGTACCAAAGACAAAACTAATTGTTTGTACTACAACAGTATTACTCATGACTACTTAGATCAAAATATTTCTTTTATTAATTATGACCATTTAATTGCAAAATTAAGAACTTTAGTTAGAGGGGGAGACAAATTTTTAGGTATTAACATCAAGCGTTACATTATCAATATTTCTTGTTTGCCAATTAAATCAATTCAGGGTCACAGTCCCGAGTCGTTGGTTTTTGAAACACTCATTGATGATCACGCACACAGTTATGTAAATAAATTGGTGCTTGCTAAACGTGACGAAGTTCAATACACTTTGGATGCTCATGCAACTGGTTGATATTTAGATGGCCAATATACACCACAATTCCCTGAAGGATCAAATGGAAAAAAAATTAGTTTTGATTACATCGCAATTACTGCACAGCGTCGAATTATTGATCAATTCATTGATTTATTAGAAAAAGTAGGAGGTAAACCATTAGCGATTACATGTAATAGTTTGTGTTTGGGTATATGTGCAAGTGGTGAAAAAACTGACGGAATCGTGGTAGATATTAAAACTACTTCTACCATCATTAATCTTTACAACAAATACGGCCAAATTAGAGCAATCACTACCATAAACAAAGGTAGCAATTGATATTTTGAAGAAGTAAAAAAATTATTAGGTATTGAATTCCAAACAAATTTAATGCCGATGATCGAAGCTTTAAATTTAATTAGTGATGTAGATGAAGAGGCTGTTTTGTTGCATAAACATACTAATGAATTTTTAACTATTCAAGAAGGTAACATACACTCATTGTCTATTGCTTTAAAGATTACTAGTAAACGTCTATTTAAAGAAATTGACGAGGTATTAACAGAAATAAAAAGTAAATATCATGCCAATTTTACAAAAATTTATTTAAATGTAACTGAATCTTTAGTTTATGCATTTTATGAAGCATGTCCGTTCACTAGCATTGATAATTTACCTGTACAACTACTTGCTAACACTGTTGTTGGTTTGGAAAATTACGCCATCAATAATATGCTAGCGGCTATCACTTATGTCCATAATTTACAGACACAAACCCAAGATTTACACACCTATAGCATTGATCCTTTTGTTTCTCAGAAAATGTCAGATTACCAATTTAAGCAAAATTTATGAACAAAACTTGGCATTATCTCAACAAGATGAGCGGCTAAATTAGGGGAATAGCATGGCAAGTATTTTAAAAGAAATAATTAATGAAATAAAGGTTGATGAAAAATCTGAAATTTTTGATAAAAAAATTGATGTTACTAATAAAACCAATAGTTTACTTAGTAACCTTGATGATGAAAATGATTTGTTGGGACAATTTCGTATTAAAATTTTTGGCGTCGGTGGAGCAGGATGTAATGTAATTGATCATATGATTAGTGCTCATAATTGACCAGAAAATGTCAGTTTATATGCACTCAACACTGATTACAAAGCACTTAAAAGAATTCAGGGATTAACTAATGTATATTTACTTGGTAAAAGTATTTTACGCGGTGCTGGTAGTGGTGGTGATCCGTCCATTGGTAAATTGTCAGTTGCAGAAGCATCTGATGATATTAGAAGTGTATTGGAAAACACTGATATTCTTTTTTTAATCGCTGGTTTAGGAAAAGGTACTGGTAGTGGTGCTTCACCCGAAATCGCTAAAATTGCACGTCAATTAGGCATTTTAACGGTGGCAATTGTTAATTTTCCTTCTGTAAATGCAGAAGGACGAAGTGTTTTTGAAAATGCATTAGGTAGTTTTAATGCATTAAAAGATGAAGTAGACGCTATTACCAAAATTAGTAACGACAAAATTATTAGTAATGACAAAAATATTTCTTTTGTACAAGCATTTGAACAAGCTAATATTGAAGTTACTAATGTTGTCAATGATATTGTTGATATGGTGAGTAGTGCTTCCAATATGAATCTAGATTTTGCTGACATCAAAAACTTTTTTAATAGTCAAAAAACATTTATCGCTGGTACTTTTGCATTAACCAACGAATATTCCTATGAAGCTTTAAAAACATCAATTACCCAGAGCATACAAACTAGTTATAGTGATATGCTTCTTGAAAAGAACAATACTAAACTAATACTTAATTTAAAAATTAGTACTAAAGTTCCTTCTTCTGTTACCCATGATATTCGTAAAATATTTAAAGAACTAACCCATGATCATGCATTAACATTAGTAAACGGGATTGATTATGTGAATATTGAAGGTTTAAAAGCTTCTTATCTTATTTCGGCAAATGATCAAGAACAATCATCAGTCATAGAAACTGATGATGTTAATACACAAGTTCATAATAATAGTGATGTTCTTGCAACTGAAAGTTTTATGGACATAAATGAATATAAGGATGATACTAGAATAAGTACTGGTGGTGTAAAACATGAAACTATTAAATTTGATACACAAGATATTATCTTAGAAAGCGAACGCTTTAATTCACACGATATTGGTAAATTAATGACTAAGGCAATCAATCATGTAATGAATAATGATTCTGATTTGCCCCATTTTACCAAAAAATGTAATTAAGATTTTTTGTTAATTCCCTCCCCCCCCCTCATTTTAAAATGTGCTACATAATGTAGACAAATAACATAGTTTTTGCTTAGAAGTATAATTTAGTTATGTACAATCATAATTTAATTGAAAAAAAATGACAGAAATATTGAGAAACCAACCACACTTATAAATTTACTGATACAACTAAACATAAATATTATGTGTTAGATATGTTTCCTTACCCAAGTGGTGCTGGGTTGCATGTTGGACATCTAAAAGGATATACTGCAACTGACATCATTGCACGCTATAAGAAATTTAACAATTTTGATGTGCTTCATCCCATTGGTTGGGATGCTTTTGGTTTGCCAGCTGAGCAATACGCTTTAACAACAGGACACCATCCTGAAGAATTTACCCAAAAAAATATTAATGCTTTCCGTAAACAGCTAAAAATGATGGGTTTTAGTTATGATTATCAAAAAGAAGTCAACACAACAGATCCTCATTATTACAAATGAACTCAGTGAATTTTTAGTAAATTATTTGAAAATGATTTAGCTGAAATTAAAGACATTGAGGTTAATTGATCAGAAGATTTGGGAACGGTTTTAGCAAATGAAGAAATTTTACTAGTGAATGGTAAAATGGTTTCAGAGCGAGGTAATTTTCCAGTCGTACGAAAACCAATGCGTCAATGAATTTTAAAAATTACTAAGTATGCCGAGAAATTATTATTAGGTTTAAATGAAGTAGACTGACCAGAATCATTAAAAAATATGCAACGTAATTGAATCGGACGTTCTACCGGAGCGTTAATTAAATTCAATACATCTGCTCATATTACCATTGAAGTTTTTACTACTAGACCAGATACTATTTATGGTATTACTTTTTTAAGCGTTGCTCCAGAGAATCCCTTAATAGATCAATTAATCACTTCTAGTCAAAAAACAATAGTACAAAAATATATTGAAAAAGCTAAAACTAAAACAGAGTTGCTTCGAAAAGATGTACAAAAAAATAAAACTGGTGTATTTACTGGTAGCTATGCCATTAATCCTTTTAACAATGAACACATTCCCATTTACGTTGCTGATTATGTATTAAATTCCTATGCTACCGGAATAGTTATGGGCGTGCCAGGACATGATCAACGAGATTACGATTTTGCTGTCAAATATAAATTACCCATTCGTTTTGTTATTGAAACACCTAATCAAAAAAAAGCATACGAAGGGGATGGTTCACACATTAATTCTTTTTTTATAAATAATTTACACATTGAAGCAGCTAATAAAAAAATTATTGCTTATTTGCATGAGCATAAAATCGGTAAAGAATACATTACTTACAAAATGAAGGATTGAATATTTAGTCGCCAACGATATTGAGGTGAACCATTTCCTATCATTTTTGATGATAAACAAAAACCTCATCTAATCAAAGAATTACCTGTATTATTACCACAAACTCAAAATATTAAACCAACTAATACTGGCGAATCACCATTAGCTAACTTAACTGATTGGCTAGATGTCCAAATTAATAATCAACATTATCGACGTGAAACCAATACAATGCCTCAGTGGGCTGGTTCTTGTTGATATTACTTAGGGTATTTAATGAAACAAATTAATGGTGAATATTTACCACTCGATGATAAAAAAACTAAAGAGATATTTACCAAATGACTACCGGTAGATTTATATGTAGGTGGTCAAGAACATGCCGTTTTGCATTTATTATATGCTCGTTTTTGACATCGTTTTCTATATGACATTAATGTTGTCCCAACTAAAGAACCATTCCAATTAATAGTAAACCAAGGAATGATTTTGGGACCTGACGGAGATAAAATGTCTAAATCCAAAGGAAATGTAGTTAATCCTAATGAAATTATTAATACTCATGGTGCTGATGCATTGCGTTTGTATGAAGCATTTATGGGACCGTTAACAGCATCTTTACCATGAACTGATGATGGTTTGAATGGTACACGTAAATGACTTGATCGTGTTTACCGTTTATTTACTAGCAAACAAATTAGTGCTAACAATAAAATTAATCCTTCACTTGATCAAGCATATCATAAATTCATTAAGCAAGTAACTCTTGACATAGAGGGACGTGGTTTCAATGTAGCTATTTCTCAAATGATGATTTACATTAATGAATGCTACAATCATGCAGTACTTTCTAAATCACATTTAGAAAACTTTTTAGTTGTACTTTCTTGTTTTGCTCCTCACTTAGCAGAAGAACTATGACATGAAGTATTTCAATATAACTCATCCATTACCTTAGCAACCTGACCTTCTTACGAAGAAAGTAAAACAATTGATACAATGATTACTTTGCCGATTCAAGAAAATGGCAAATTACGCACAACCATTCGCATTAAATTTAATGAAGAACAAATCAAAGTTGAACAACAAGCTTATCAAGAACCAAAAGTGATTAAATTTCTCAATGGCCGTATACCTAAAAAAATTATCTATATTAAAAACAAAACTCTAAATTTTGTTGTCTAATAGTTATTAATCTTTTAATTTTTTTACCAAAATGTTATCAATTGCTTTGGCATTATCACCGAATACCAAAATAATTTGATTAGCATTTTTCATAAACCCAGTAATTTTAAATTTAACAAAAGATTCTTTGTTTAAGAAAGAGGCATCTTTTAGATTAACTTTGAGTGTTGATACCGTAGTTGATGAATTAATGATATTTTGTTTACCACCCAAGACATCAATGAAATCATCAATTTCAAAATCCACTTTAGATGAAACTTGTAATTCTACATTAGTAGTATTTTGTAATTTTTTGGCCTTGTGTTTTGCATAAAAATAGCAAATCCCAAATGTAAAAATATTTAATAAAATTCAACTAAACTTATGCATTTTTAATCCTTGATAAAAGTTTTTTGAAGTTTGTGAATATATCCCTTGGGGTCATCGCTAAAACACAAACTAAATGGTGCATCTTGTTTTGTTATAACGATTTGATCTTTAGGATTAATATGCCTAACTCGCATTCCATCAATAATTAAATCACAACGTTGAAATGACATAAAATTATTTAATTTAATTTCAGAATTGCCACTTAAGATTACTGGTGAATTAAATGAATGATGTTTAGAATGATTGGTGGGTGCCAATTCTACTAATTCAATTACATCCACATTAGGAAAGATAATGGCACCTCCATTAGATTTTGCTTGTCCGGTTGCTCCAGTTCTAGTTGCAATTAATATACCAGTACCCATATATTTTTCATATAAAGTATCATTAATCGCAACATCAAGTTTAACGGTGTTTAATGATTGAATAACTAATTCATTCATTGCATTATAAATTAATTGATTATTAATATTAATTGTCAAAATTTGAGGGTGGATAAAATTATTACTATTGGTAACAATTTTTACAAAATCTTTTAAATCATCGTTAATAAATTTAGCATAAAACCCAACAGTACCTGTATTAATGCAAATTATTTTAGTAGGTTTACTATAGTATTTGCGTAAAAAACGTACATAAGTCCCATCGCCTCCAATTACAATCAAATAATCATGATTAGATTTATTTAAATTTCATTTAGCCTTACTTAATAATGATTTTACTAATCGTTCTACTCGTTTCGATCGATTATGATTGTTAGTAACAATTCAATATGTATATCTATTAATCATTTTTTTGTCAATCTACATTATCGCATTAAACTATACAAATGTTATCAATATAATGTTAATCGTTAACATCGTTCGTCATAACTTCATTAAGTATAATTACCTCACAACAAAAAGCGCTCGTAGCTCAGTTGGATAGAGCACATGCCTTCTAAGCCTGTGGTCAGAGGTTCGAATCCCCTCGAGCGCGCCAGAAATTAAAGCATAAATTTATAGAATAATTCACTTGATTTATTTTTACTCCACTTTAATGGGTACAGTTTATCCCTGAACTTTTAGAGCATCCCCCCCCCCCTCATTCATATATAATCTTAGCATGCGAATAAATTGGAGGGGGGGGGATAAATGGAATAGTGCAATAAGCACTAATTTGTTCTTTTCTCTAGAGAAACAAGAATTTTACACTGGTAGAATTCTTGTTTTTTCGCTATTTACTAAGAGGTAGAAACAATGGACAATAAAAAATATTTAAAATGAAAGAAACAACATACAAGAAAAATTGCTTGAACTAGTCTTTTATGTGCAACGGTAATGGCAGGAATTGGAGTTGGTGTGGGTTATGCGATTTGACATAATCAAAATAATAAACCAAGCCCAACACCTACAACTGAT
>JAIRME010000033.1 GCA_031258945.1 Mycoplasmataceae bacterium
AACAATCTTGGATATTGTAAAAGTTAATCCTGATGACCCAATCTATAAAACAATAGAAGGTAAGAAAGCATTAAAAGAAGCTAAACAAACAGATGCTGATATTATTAGATCTGAATCCAACATAGAATTAGACATTTATGACACCAGAATCAAGAATAACTATGATGGCAAGGAAAAAATAATGATTGTGTGTCCTTCAAGGGCATCAGCTGTAGCCACATTCAAAGTTTATCAGGAACTACTTAAACAAAGATATGGCAGCAAGATTAAAGCCCTTGTAGCCTTCTCTGGTTCAGTTAACAATGAGAGTGAGTTGTCATCAGAAGAAAGTTTGAATGGTATTCCTTCATCAAGAATAGAAAAAATATTGGATGACAATGATGCATACAAATTCTTAATATGTGCCAATAAGTTTCAAACTGGATTCAACCAACCAAATTTAATTGGAATGTTTGTCCACAAGTCTGTTTCAGGACCATCAGGTTATCAAATGTATGAGAGATTAAACAGAACATCAAAAATTAAGACAAAAGAACAGAAGACATACCTATTTGACTGGTGTAATACAATTGACCAAATTAAGGCTATCTATGCTATCTACAACAATGGAATAAAGCCTGACTATGATAACTTTAACATTGAACAGTTCAAAAAAATACATACTAACCTAGTAAATAATGAAAATAAATATCTGGTATCCCCTGTGAATGCCAAGATTTATGCAAATTTTGTAAATGACTTTGACCAAAACAAGTCACAGATTGAAATGGTCAACAACTGTGATTTATTAAGACCATTGACTGAAAAAGAAGATGGCAATAGCAGTGCTCCAATTAAATTAATAAACATTAGATACAAATTTGCCCAGTTGAGTGCTGATATACAAGAAGAGATAACCATCTTCTTGAGAAAGTATATTAAGGTTTATAAAGCTATAAGGTTATATAAAGCATTTGATGATATTTTCAAGGATCAACTTGCTGATATAAAGAACATAGTCAATTTTATTGAGATGCTGGATAGAATTATTTTCAAACATTCCAAGATCAACCAGATTGATTTAACTGATAAAGTTAGTTTTATTCACATCAAATCTGGTGAAGTCAACATTAAAAAAGGAAACATCAAGAGTGGCACAAGAGTTGGCAGTGCCCCACACAAACAACAACACTCAAGTGCCAAACTTTCTGACATTATTGAAGTATTCTTGAACAACTTAAAGAGACAAGGCAGGAAGTTTGAATTCAAGTTTGATCCAAGCACTGTAACCACATTATGTAAAGAGCCTGAAATTCAAAAAATATTCAAAGGTTCAAATAATGATAGAGAAAAGTTTATTTGACAAGTCAATCAAAAGCCAACCTTAATTTATAAAATAATTGATCCTTATAAGTTTGTCCCAGAAGTAGCAGATGACCAAACATTCAAGGATATTCAGAGAGAAATAATCCAAACAGTTTGGAATGAATTATCAGCAGGAGGTATTTAATGAAGAAACAATCATTGACACCACAACAAACATTATTTTTGCAAAACACTGCAAAGATATTTATCAAGAATATTAAAAAGTCTAAAACAGTTCAAAAGAATAAATCTAATTTTAAGTTTGTGTCCAAATACATAGCTGAAAAATGAATTCACTTTCTTGACAGAAGAATCCAATCTTCAAAGAAGATGATTGCCTATTATGAGCAAAATAAGCTCATATTCAAACCATATACTGACAAGATTTATTCAGCTATGTTTGATTGCTTAACTGCACAAGCTGTGGAGTAATATGTATACACCTTTTAGTCTTGTTCCTGCTGGGCCTGTTCTAACTACTATTGGTATAATTGGAACACTTGTATTTTTTGGGCTTGGAATTGGGTTGATAGTATCTGGGTATTTCAAAAGAATTAGATAATTTGCAACACCATAATATTAGTATGAAATTTACTAAAACATATAAGGTGTGCATGTTAATTTGTTTTCTTTGTCTAATATCATCTATGATTTTTACTATTTTAATGGGTGTGACTACTAATGCACTGTATAGTTTTGTTTGTATTGGATTAGGCTTTACAGCATCAATTTTTGGAATATCTGGTATTTTAGTTGACAAGAAGTCTATTAAAAGCTAAGTTAAATGGCACATCATCAAACTAGTCAATTTAACTATCTAATTCTCAAATATTAATTAGCACCCAACTTCCAGATAAGAGCCAATATATATGATGAAATTTCATTGTTATCAATTTATATTGATACACTTTAAATAATCATAAGAAACGATACTTTAAGCAACATAAACTTAATATAATCTCTAATCATTATGGTTTTATTAAATGCAATTAAAAAATACTCTGCTACATTAGTAGCAATTAATCCACAAAACAAATTAAATTCTAAGCATAAATTAAGTGGAGAGTACTTTACCAATGATAAGTACATTTATTGGCTTGTTGATGATACCTTAAAAATCAATAACTTAGCTCATGATTTATCAATCTTCTTTTATGAACAAAAACAAGCAATTAATGTAGATATCAATAGTTTTTTAAAATTAATAAAACCTAATTTAGCGTCTAGTTTAATTAATGCTTTTTTTTCTGCTAATGCTTTTGCAACTGAACGATACTCACTTAAAACTGATCCTGTAAAAAATGTTATCAAGCATAATTTTATAATTGATCAGCAAAAATTTGCAAATGAAATTAAAGTAGCACAAGTACTAGCAGAAAGTGAATCTTTTGCTCGCACTTTAATAAGCATGCCAAGTAATTTACTGCATGCTGACCAATTTGAAAAAATGTTTCGCCATAAATTTCAAGGTTTAAAAAATGTAAAATTTTCTGTATTGGACAAACAGGATTTAATAAAAAAGAAAATGGGTTTAATCTTAGCAGTTGGCCAAGCATCTACACAATATAATGAACCACGTATCATCGTAGCAAAATATTGCACTGATCATAATAAAAAACTTTTAGCATTAGTTGGTAAAGGATTAATGTTTGATACAGGTGGTTTAAATCTTAAACCTGGTGAAGCAATGAATACGATGAACGCTGATATGGCTGGTAGTGCTATCGCATTGAGTACTATTTATGCCCTAGCTAAACTTAATATCAAAGCTAATGTTGTTGGATTGGCTACTATTACTAGCAATGAAATTGGACCACATGCTTATCGTGTAAACGATGTTTTTACTTCTTACAGTGGTAAAACAGTGGAAATTCTTAACACTGATGCCGAAGGGCGCTTAGCATTAGCAGATGGTATTACCTATGCCAAGAGAGATTTAAAAGCTAACACAATTATAACTATCGCTACTTTAACTGGTGCCATTACGGTTGCACTTGGTAATCTATTTACAGGCATTTGATCGTCCAATCAACACCAATGGAATATGTTAGAAGAAGCTGCTCAACATGCTCCTGAATTGATTTGACGTATGCCCCTACATAAAGTTTATGCTGATTCCAATATCAATAACACTAATATTGCTGATATTGCCAATATTTCACCTGGACGCCTGGGTGGTGCCAATACAGCTGCAGAATTTTTACATTATTTTGCTAATAATGTTAATTTTATCCACGCAGATATTGCTGGAACTTATGAGTTGAAAAAACATTCCATTGCTACCATGTTAAAAACTTTATTTTTCTTTATAAAGGATTTTAAATAATGACAATCCCTAAAGAAAAACGCAATATTCTTATCATTACTTTAACTATATTTGTTGTTGTATTAATCGGTATGATTTTAACTATTATTTATTTGTCATAAAATATTAGTGAACACAAACTTCATTTTTTATTCATTTTCATCAAAAATATGTCTAAAAATTCTAGATTAAAAATCTATGATACAGCGGACAAATATATTAACACATTAAGTTTTATTAATTATAATTATTTTATGTACTTCATTAAATGGGGGGGGTTAAATGGATTAGTGCAACGAACACTAATTTAATTTTTTCTTCAAAAACAAGAACTTTACGCTGGTAGAGTTCTTGTTTTTTGCTATTTACTACAGGAGAAATAAACAATGGACAATAAAAAATATTTAAAATGAAAGAAACAACATGCGAGAAAAATTACCT
>JAIRME010000019.1 GCA_031258945.1 Mycoplasmataceae bacterium
AGACGCGCTACCTTGAGGTGGTAGTATCTAACGATGTGTGAGTTCAAATCTCGTCGAGTGCACCAATTTATGGACAATTACCCAAGAGGCTCAAGGGGAACGCTTGGAAAGCGTTTAGACCGATCAAACGGTGCAGCAGTTCGAATCTGCTATTGTCCGCCAGGAATTGAGTTTCAAACCAATTACCAAAGTACAGGTAGAAATAAGAGAAAATCGTTGAATCAATATCTGGTTAAACGATTTTTTTGTTGTTCTCATACCCAAATATTGTAATTCATTTAAATGAAAGAATTAATTCGTTGAACAATAATCAAAATTAACATGGAAATTATTAACATTGGATGGAAAACCTTTGAATTAAAATGTTACCAATTTATAAGTGGTTTATTTAGTTGTTTTAAAAATTGATTGGTTTTACTAAAAGGTTTAGTATTAAAAAATTGTCGATGGCTAGCTGCAAAAGATGGATGACCACTTTTAATAATGTAAGTTTGATTGTGTTCAATTAACGGTTCGTATTGTTTGGCAAAATTACCTCATAAAATAAAAATTACTCCTTGAACATGGTAATCAATATATTTAATTATGTTTTGAGTGAATGGCTGCCATAATGATAGAAAACCATTAAATTGGCGACTAAAAGTCAAGGCGGAGTTTAATAGTAGAACTCCTTGTTTGGCTCAATCAGTTAAATCACCATTAGTGCGATTAATGCCTAAATCATTTTTTAATTCTTGAAAAATATTGATTAATGAATGTGGTAAATTATGTTCGCGACTAACACTGAAAGCTAAACCATTTGCATCACCGGGTGTAGGATATGGATCTTGACCGATAATAACTACTTTTGTTGCTTCAATATTAAAGTAATTAAAACATTTAAATATTTCATCTTGTTTAGGGAACACAACATTCGTAACATAGGCATTATCAATTGTGTTAGACAATGTGTGTCAATATGATAAATTCTTCTGTAATTCTATAACTGATTTCCAATTGGTAAAAACATTAATTTGCATTAATTAACTTTCGGGGAGAAGAATGGATGAGTCGGTTGCTTTCATTGACCAATTTCCATCAAAGTTTCATGTGCCTAACAAATCTCAAATAGTTTGAAAGACATCTTTATTACTATTAAAGTAATCTCGTGGTGTTTTTTTTAGGTCAATGTTAGTATTAAAAAAATTGTAAATATTGGTTTGCTTATCATAAAGTTTGTTTAAATCTAAATAGTAGATATTATTTTCAGGATTGTTTTTAAAATTGTCATCATGTCATGGGGTATGATTATTATCTGTCTGTTTATAATTGTACAAAACATTAGCCTCAGGCATCATACCGTGTGCTCATAAATCTAGGTCAAAATCTTTTGGTTGAGTTGGTAGGGCATCTACTGAGACATCATTGCTTTGGTACAATAAAGAAATAGGGAAAACAGCCGGAACACCAGAAGAATTTTGGGCAATACCAGCAAAGATAGGCATTGGTTCATAAACTATGTTGTTATCGGTGTCTAAATTTTTTTGAGGAAATAATGCAAATGCATAATTAGCAAAACAAATATATGAATTTGGTTGTAGCGTATCATCATTTAAAAAATTATTGGATAAAATGTTAAAAGTTGTAGGATCAACATAGTTTGCAACATTGCCATATTTATCATTTAATTCTTTAAATAAAACATTACCACCATCAACGACAGCAGATGGATAAAAAGTAGAATTGGTTTCTTTATTTAAATCATTATTTAAATCAAATGATAATGAATCTACCCATGATTTTTTATCTTTTCATTTGGTACTAGTGTCTACATGTTTGCTAAAATTATTTCAAGCATTAGTATTAGCTACTTGTTTCTTAATGGGGTTAATATCATCTAATAAGTAATCGTTTTGTTGGAAACTATGTTTAGTTAATGGGTTGTAATAAGAATAAGTAAAATTTGCTGGGCTTATTACAAAAGGAATTTGTGTGGTAATAACACTAGGATAAAATTTGTTATTTGATATTGTGGTTTTATCAGTACCAGATGTTGCAAAAGCTGTGTAGGCTGCTCGTGCAGATGGGACACCTTCTATTTCTGCTATTGGGTTATTGGCATTTAAAATAAAATTGGAAGAAAGTGAATTTTTTTCTTTATCTACAACCTTTTTATTATCCGAGCCAACATTTTCACTAATATCATTTTCGTTGAAAGAAAATTGATTTTCAGAATCATTTCAACCAACAAATTGTTTTAATTTATCGTTAGCATTAGAACTATAAGCTTCATTTTCTCAACGAATAAATGGTCCAGGGCCATAAATTTCACTAGCAAATTTATAGTCGATTGCTGATAAACCAAACTTGCCAGCAAATTTACCTTGGCTAAGGGTATCTAATAAATCAAATAGAAATTCATAAAATCTTTTGTTTTCATCTGAACTTTTTTCGCCGCGATTTAAACCAACTGTAGTTTGTGTGCCATCTAAATTACCAAATAAAGCATCGTATCAATCCTTATTGGATTGAGTATTCATTACACCATCTTGAGTCATTAGACGTAAAAAACCAGAGATAAATAAATTAATACCTAGAGCAATTGAATTAAAAGATAAAGAATTATAGATGTTTGCATTTTGAATTGAGGTGAATACATTTACTGTTTTCTTGTTGCTATCGCTACCTACATCATAAGATTCACTCATTTTTTGCAAATTAGTATCGGTGTAATCTACTCATTTCGGATCAAAGTATGACGGTTCATTTGATGTTTTTCAATTTTTATCATCATAAATTGTTGCATATTCATAATTATCTGTACTAGCTGAACGATCGGTGTAGGAGATAAAACTACTTGGTAAATATGCAAAACTTGAATTTGGAGAATAATAACCATAATCTTCAATGTTGTAATGATCATTTAAATCATTTTTACTATTAAGATCATTTAATTTGCTCCATGGATTTTTATCATCTGAACCACCAATGTTAATTGGTAAAGATCATTGTGATATGGAAGCACAAGATGATAAAGTTAGTGTGGGGGCAATCGCAACTATTGCTAATGAACCACCAATTAATAATTTAGTTATAACCTTTAGCTTCATTAATTCCTTTCAATGGTGCAAAACGTTTTTCTTCAAAGCGACTAATGGTCCGAATAAAGTCTAAGTTAACAGAACCAGTAGGCCCCTTACGATTTTTCGCAATATTATATTCTACTTGAATAGTCGCGGTTTCCTTTTGATTATTTTCTTCGCCTTCTAATTCATCAGGAATTACTTTAGACAAGAAAGTTACAATATCGGCATCTTGTTCAATCGCTCCAGAATCCCTTAAATCTGATAACATTGGTTTAGCGTTATCAGCTTTTTTGCTACGCTGTTCCATATTACGATTTAATTGTGCTAGTACCAATATAGGGATGTTATTTAAACGAGCAATTTGTTTTAAGGTTCTAGAAAACATAGCTACTTCAGCTTGACGGTTGTAGTTATTACTATGAATCGTTGGACCTTTTAATAATCCTAAATAATCTACCACAACCAGTTTAATGTTGTGTTCTAGGCTAATCTGTTTAATTTTAGATTGGATATCCATGATGGTAAGAGCGCTATCATCATCAATGTAAATTGGTAATTCAGAAATAGCGTCAATGGCGCTGTTAACAGATTGATAATCAATTTTACTTAATTTACTACGCTTAGATGACGAAAGTTCTACCATACTTCAACTTGATACCATTCGATTACACAATTCTTTGGAACTCATTTCCAACGAGAACATCAATACGATTTCGTTGTTAGGCATTTTTTCGGTACGTTCTTTACAATCTTTGGCAGCATTAACCAAAAAATTTAAAGCTAAGGCTGTTTTACCAATCCCCGGACGAGCAGCCAGAATAATTAAATCACCACGCTGAAAACCGTTTGTTTTAGCATCAATTAAGGAAAAACCTGATGGAGTTCCTGTTAATTCTTCATCGTGGGACATGATCCTTTGCAAATCTTTTGAATAATTTTGGGCAATATCAGCAATGGAAGCAATTTTATTGGAACGTTTAGCACTAGTGATTAATGCCATTCGGTTTTGGAAATTGAACAACAATTCATTGAATTTAGTGATGTCCATGTCAGTGCTGATAATTTCGTTCGCAAAATCATTAAGTTGACGCTTAATGGAGGCATTTTTAATTAAATCAATGTGATCTTGAAAATCAACGGTTGAAACAAATTTATTAGCTAAAGTCTTAACTTGTAATTCATAATCATCAAACTGCATTTCAGTATGCGTACTGATGTAATTTAAAATAGTATGCTCACTAATGGTTTTTGCTTCGGCATGTAATTTAGTAATAACATTAAAAATAATTGCCATATGTTTGTCAACGAAATCATGTGGTTCTAATTTTAGAACAGCCTCTTCTATCACGGAAGGATCGTTAAGAATTTCTGAAATTAGTTCTTGCTCAATGGGTCCGATGAGTTGATTGTTAGTAATACTATTAGCCATGGTCGAGTCCTCTTATGTTTATAGGTAATTTTGCGACAATTTGTTTATAAATGTTAATTGTTAATGTATGTTTGCCTAAACTAAAAGTTTTTTCATTATGACTATCTATCATAAATTTATCAATTTTAATTTGATATTTATTATGTAATTCATCAAGAATCATTTTATGAGAAATGCTGCCAAAAACATTACCCTGATTTACCTTCAGCGTAAATTCAAGCTGAATTTGTTCTAATTTATTTTTAAGTTCGTTAGCCAGTTTCACATTAACTGCTTCTTGTTGTGCCAACACACTTAAATCTTGTTTTAAAGTTTGCTGTGCACTAATCGTATTAACTACAGCTAATCTATTCTTAATTAAATAATTTTTGGCATATCCATCTTTTACTTCTACTATTTGGTGGATTTTGCCTACTCCTTTAATATCTTTTAGTAATATGACTTTCATAATTTTAATTTAAACACTTAATAATATTAAAATAAATAAAGAACTATTTATTTTAATTACATACTTAGCAAAATTAAGATTAAGGTTGTACTAAGTAAGGGGTAAAGTTCCTATCCAATTTAAAACATTGCTTATATAATTTCGTTGGTTTATATTGAAATTGGTTTATTTCAATTAATAACGCAATTATTTATAATGAATCTTAACGACAAAATAATTATTCATGCCTATAAGTTTAACGGTGTTTTATACCGAACTTGGGAATTTCCTGAAGTTATTAAGGAAACCGAAAAATATATTTGCGTTGATCTTAAAAAAACGCACGTTATCACCACTAATGATGAAGGTAAACGCTTTTTTCATAGTAAATTATTACGCCCTACCATTTGATTTTTCTTTAAACACGAATGATACAACATGATAGTTTCTAGGAAAGGTAAAAAATATTATTACTATATTAACATTGCTAGTCCATATCTTTTAGAAGACGAAGTGATTAAGTACATAGACTTTGATTTGGATTATCGTGTCCCAGATGCCAAAACTAATCGAATAAATTTATTAGATCAAGACGAATTCGAAGAACATTTAGTTAAATATCAATATCCGTCAAAATTAGTAGAGAAGATTAAAAAAGTGCAACAAGAAATTCTAGAAAAGTTTAAACGAAAAGAATTTGATCAATATTTAAATTATGATTTAATTTACCGACAAGACAACAAAGAGAAAAATGGATAAATTAAACAAATACTATATTGAAACTTTAAAAAAAGTTGATTCATTATTACATGATAAACGATATGAAGAAGCTTTTGAACTTGTTTCACAAGAAATAGCTTCACCATATATTCCAATGGAATATATTGAACGTTTTGAACAACTTTATGTGGAACTTAATAAGATAGTGATGGTTAATCAAATTAAACATCAATACAATAGCATGTCTAAAATGGAAATGTTGGCAAAAATTTATGATGGTAAAAAATTTGATGTTAATTTATTTAGTTATCTTATTGGTAAGTTTTATGAAAAACTTGATCATGTTGATTTCCAATATATTAATAAAGTTTTCAATGCTAAACATATTGCTAACACTGAAAAGATTTTTGCATTACAGCAATTAAAATTGGCTAATATTTCTTATACATTTGATTTTTTTAATAATGTTTTAAACAAAACATTCAAAATGAACCCTATTGATAGTTTTGAATATGTTAATCATCCGTATTTTCAAAATGTCAAACAAAAAATTGATGATATTTTATTAAAAAATCCTTCTCTAGCGACATTGTCTAACGAATTGTTATCAATCATTTACGAATATTATTTTGGTGGACAACCATCTTTTGAACCTAGTGTTTTGGCGAATAAGTTAACTGATTATGTAAAAACTTATTTTGATCAATCACACAAATCAGACATAGAATTCAAGTTATGAATTGATAATATTATGCAAGCAAAGAAGATTCTAAATTAATATAATTTGCTCACGAAGGAGAAAATATGACAACTAATAATAAAAAGGGATGCGCAATTGAAGGATACTTAAAATCAATTAGGGATGAATTATTTATTTTAAATAAAACATTATTAAGATACACTAACTTTAAGATGCAAATGGCAAAAAAATGCATGGAAATGCGAGACAAATGTTCTAAAAAGAAATAATTGGGTAAAATCTATGGGTGAACTCAAGTTACAATAGGCAACCCAACATTATTGAAAGCCAAAGTAACAACGAAATTAAGGATTAAGGTCTTAGGTTACAAACTTATTAAAAATTCTTTTGAAGAGTTTACAATTGAAAAAAATCATATCAAAAAATAATTATCTGAATTAGAGCATAGTAAATAATCTAACTTTAATTTAAAAAACATATACAATTATTAGTGGTTAAAACGGTGGCAGGGTTTTAAATCTCGTATTCTAACTGCCACGTTATCTTAACCACAACTAATAATTGTTGGACATTTACCCAAGTGGTTGAAGGGTTCGGTCTTGAAAACCGAGAGGCGACGTAAGTCGCGCGGGGGTTCGAATCCCTCAATGTCCGCCAATTCGCGGAGTAGAGCAGCTTGGTAGCTCGTCAGGCTCATAATCTGAAGGTCATGGGTTCAAATCCCATCTCCGCAACCAAAGGTCTCATGGTATATCGCTTATTATTTCCCCCTGTCACGGGGAAGAGACGGGTTGAACTCCCGTTGAGACCGCCAGGCTTCGTAGCTCAGGTAGTAGAGCAACGGACTGAAAATCCGTGTGTGGGGGGTGCAAATCCCTCCGAAGCCACCATTATGACGTTTTTAAGAGTCGCCACCGATTATTTTATGGGTTTATAAGACTAACATTGTTTAGATAAACAAGAATTATTATTAGGGTTAGTTATAAGTATTAAGTTATCCACTCTACTAATTTGCGATTCTTCAATTGCACTTGAATCAAAAGTAAAATCATTTTTCAAATTTATGCAAAGTTCAGATGTTTTGTTGAATGTACCATTCGACAACTTAAGTAAATCTAATGTTTAATATTCACTCTTTAGGTTAAGGAAATGATTATTTTTATTTAATCTTTCATTTTTTAAATTTTTACCACCTTACTTTGTAAAGTCATAATGAAAATAAATTTATTTTCAATTTAAAAAATGTGAATAAACGAAGTAACCTTAAAGATGTTAAATTAAATCTCCCTGATTTTTTAGACAACAATATAATTGGTAGAGTTTATGGTAAAGAATATGAATAATAAAACTAAACAAAAAATAACAATTGGTTTTGATATAGGTACCACAAGTGTGGGGT
>JAIRME010000034.1 GCA_031258945.1 Mycoplasmataceae bacterium
AACGCTTTCCAAGCGTTCCCCTTGAGCCTCTTGGGTAATTGTCCATAAATTGGTGCACTCGACGAGATTTGAACTCACACATCGTTAGATACTACCACCTCAAGGTAGCGCGTCTGCCAATTCCGCCACGAGTGCCTAAAAATAGCATTATAAAAGTCTATTTTATCATTATTGATATAATTAGACAATATTATTATGAAACAAAACTTAATATTAAAATATTTTAGTGAAATATGTAAGATTCCTCATGTTAGCGGTCAAGAGCAAGCATTGGCTAATTACATCATTAAGCTTTTAAAGAAAAACAAATGCAAAGTACAAACTGATAAATTAGGTAATGTTTATGTTTTCAAACAAGGCAAGTTAAAAACACCAGGTGTTTGTTTCCAAGGACATTTGGATATGGTAGGTGAAAAAACATTAGAATCTAATCATAATTTTAAAACAGACCCGATTGATTTTTACGAAGATCATGGATGAATTAGAGCACGTGATACCACTTTAGGAGCCGATAATGCAGCTGGGCTAGCAATTATTTTAGCTATATTTACAGATCAAGCAATTGTTCACGGCCCAATTGAAGCTATTTTTACTGTGCAAGAAGAAACTACGACAATTGGTGCAATCAAATTATCAAACGAATGAATTAAAAGTCCTTATCTCATCAACCTTGATTCTTCTGAGTCTAATGTAATTACTATCGGTAGTGGTTGATCTTCTGATTTATATGGCGCATTAACAGTTACACGCAAAGTAAGAGATCAAGATACCACTGATTTAAGCGTAAAAATCAAGAATGGCGTAGGCGGACATTCTGGTACAAATATTCAATTAAATACAATTAATGCAATTGTTGAGATTTTTAATATTTTTAGAATTGTTTTTAACAAATATCCATTTCGAATTATTGATATTAAATCTACTGCGCAATTAAATGCTATCCCACCATATTGTGATGTTACAATAAGTATTAAGCGTAATCAAGTTAATCATTTTAAAAAAATAATACTTAACCAATTTAATCAATTATCAATTATTCATCAACACAACGACAAAGGTATTGCATTAGTTGTTGATAACGTCAAAGCAAATAATGAGCCGCTTACTAATCAGGACACTATTAAATTAATCAATTTAGTTTGTGCTACTAATAATGGCATTAATTCTTACGACACTACTTTTAATATTCCTAACACTTCAGTTAACCTTGGCAAATTAACAATTAATAAAAACGAAGTACAATTTGGTTGAAGACACCGTAGTAACAATGAATATGATTTAAATAAATTAAACAATAAATTATTTTCATTATTTGAATTAATAAAAGGTAAAACTAGAATCGCTAATATTTCTGCAGGAATTACCACAAATGTCAATAATCGTTTAGCTCTACAAGTACAACGTATTGCTCAAACCCATTTTAATCACTCTATGATCTTACAACCAATTCATGCTGTATTAGAAATTGGTGATATTAGTAAACGTTATCCTGAAGTTACATTTATTAGCATTGGACCAAATATTAAGTTTCCTCATACAATAAGAGAAACAGTAGAAATTAGTTCTATGTTTTTCATTTATAACTTATTAGTTGAAGTACTTAAATCTATCAAATAAAACAAAATTTGATAAAAATTGCACAGGCACAAAATGTGCAATTAAAGGTTATTGCAACTTATCTTGATAAATGCCGTAAAACTTGACGATTTGAAAAATAATTGTAAAATATTTGCGTTATTAAAATCAGTATAATAGTCAACATACTATGCAACCAATTATTAATATTTTAGAAAAATATCAAATTGATAAACAAAATATTGTACTATATGGTCGTTATCTTGCCAAAATAAAACCAATTTTAAAACAACCTGCTAAGAATAAAAAATTAATTTTAGTAACTGCTATTTCACCAACTCCCGCTGGCGAAGGAAAAACGACAGTATCTATTGGCTTGAATGATGCTCTAAATAAATTAGGAAAAAAATCAATCGTAGCATTACGTGAGCCATCAATGGGCCCTATTTTTGGTGTTAAGGGTGGCGCTAATGGTGGTGGTAAAGCCCAAGTTATACCTAAAGACGACATTGATTTACATCTAACTGGCGATTTTCATGCAATCACAGCAGCAAACAATTTAATTTCTGCTTGTATTGATAATCATATTTATTGAGGTAATAAATTAGGAATCGATCTTAATAATATCGTTTGACGTAGAGTATTAGATGTAAATGATCGAGCACTTAGACAAATCGAAGTAACAATCGATCCAAAGCGTAATTTTAAATATCACACCGGTTTTGATATTACTGCAGCCAGCGAATTGATGGCAATTTTTTGCTTAGCAAATAACTTAAAAGAATTGAAAGATCGTATTAATAAAATTATCGTTGCCTACACTAAAAGCAAAAAACCAATTTATTTAAAAGATTTAAATATTAGTGGTGCTATTATTAAAATTTTACAAAATGCATTATGGCCAAATGTTGTCCAATCATTAGAAGGTAACATGTGCTTAATCCACGGCGGACCTTTTGCTAATATTGCTCATGGGTGTAATAGTTTATTTGCCACTAAAACAGCAATGAATATTGCTGATTATGTAGTAACGGAAGCTGGCTTTGGTAGTGATTTAGGTGGTGAGAAATTTTTTGACATTGTTTGTAACAACGGCAAATTATGCCCTAATGCAGTAATTCTAGTCACTAGCATTCGTTCTTTAAAAATGCACGGTAACGATGGCGTAGAAAAGTTGCAAAAAAATAACATTAATCCATTATTAAAAGGTATTAATAATTTAAAACAACACATAAGAAATATTCAAAATTTTAATGTCCCGTTATTAATCGCTATTAATCAGTTTGATAGTGACACACCAAAAGAATTAGAAACATTAGAAATTTTTCTAACGCAAAATCATGTTCCGTATTCCTTCACTACTTTATTTATAAATGGTTCAAGAGGTGCGATTGATTTGGCAAAAAAAACAATAGCATTAACTAATCAAAAATCTAATTTTAAACCAGCTTACAAATTAATTGATAAATTAGTTGATAAGATTAACAAGATTGTAACCCAATGCTACGGAGCAAGTGGAGTAGATTATTCACCACAAGCTAAAACTAAATTAAAACAATTTAATAACACGAAAACATGAATATGCATCGCTAAAACTCCATTGACTTTTAGCGACAATCCAAAACAAATTATTATTGATAAACCATTTAGAATTTTTATCAAAGATTTAATATTAGCCAATGGTGCAAATTTTATTATTGTAATGGCTGGGAATGTGTTTAGAATGCCTGGTTTACCAAAAGTGCCAGCCGCTTCTCACATGTAACTTATGCCAAAATACATAGCAGCTGTTTCCGGTGGACCTGATTCCATGGCACTATTACACATGTACCGCAAGCAAATCATTGCTGTTTGTCATGTTAATTATCAAAAACGTGAAAATGCTAATCGTGATATGTTAATTGTCGAACAGTTTTGTCAACAAGAAAATATTCCAATAGAAAAATTAATAGTAACAACTGAAAAATACACATACTATTACCAAAAATATAAGAATTTTCAAAACATTGCTCGAAAGATTCGTTATGATTTTTTTATTGAAAATGCCACAAAATATCAAGTAAATACAGTGTTAATGGGTCACAACAAAGATGATTGTCTTGAAACAGCTATTTTTCAGATAAAAAGAAAATCCAAAAGTTTATATTTAGGAATTGAATCAAAAGGTAAATACCAAAACTTAAACATTTATCGGCCGTTATTGAATAAATGGAAAAATGAATTATTAGTTTATTGCGAGATGAATCATATCCCTTATGGAATAGACGAAACTAATACATCAGATATATATGAACGTAATCGAATTAGAAAGGCTCTTGCTAGGTTAAGTTTGTCGGAGAAAGAAAATGAATGAAAAAGAATTCAAAAATTCAACAAAGAGCATAAAACTGCATTCTTAGAAGTTCGCAAAAAATATACTATTTGAGAACTACATTCTTTTAATATTGATTTTTATCATTCGTTACCTAATTGAATGCACGAACAAATAATTTATTTATTTTTAACTAAAAATAATATTAACAAAATTTCTTCTAATAAAATCAAACTAATTGATCAATTCTTAAGTTCCAATAAAAGTAAGACCGAATTACGTTTAGGTCATAACAATTTGTTATTGAAAATAGATAAAATATTAATCTTAAAAAGATAAGTTTAACTTAACTATTGCTTCAAACTAGAATATTTCATTGTTTTTCAAAAAAATAATCATTGTATCTAATCAAATAACTTGCAACTCGGCACAGCGATTATCAATATTTATTGAAATTCGAATAGTAAATTCTATTCAAGCCCCTTCCCTTCTTTCAATTAATCTACATAAAAATATATAATGCGGTTATAGATTTTGCATATATAAATCCGAACATAAAGATTAGATTATTGCTGAATTAGTTTAGTGGTAAAACAAGAGCATGGTAAGCTCTCGCCCCGAGTTCGATTCTCGGATTCAGCACCAGAAATAATATTAATAAAGTACTTTACATAATTCAAATAAAACCGTCACTAAGTAATTAAATAATTGATTTTCACAAAAATATTTTTAATATTTTGTAAAT